>JBIKZA010000044.1:0-21583 GCA_044354975.1 Flavobacteriales bacterium | reverse complement strand
AGGGCTTTTATTTTTCCAACCGAACAACCTTTTCGCACAAACACTTCTCTAAACAACATGAAACACATTCTCGCCTTCTTCTTTGTCCTTGGATCTCTGGTAAGTTCTGCTCAATGCATTGATGCCACACTCATTAACCTAGACGTTATGTGTCCTGCTATTTGGGCTCCCGTATGCGGATGTGATGGAAACACATACAGCAACACTTGCGAAGCAACGAATTACGGTGGGGTTACCTCATGGACCGACGGAGAATGTACTGGTTTAACTTGTCTTCCAATTCCATCTGGAGTTGATTTCGGAATGTGCGACATGGCTCTTGGAATAGCCATGACCGATAGCGGTTGTGTTTCTCTTAGCGGTTGCGGATACATCGGTTCAGATGGAATCGATTACTCACTTGGATTCTTCACTTCAACTTATGCCTGCAACGCTTCCTGCCTAGAAGACACGACAGTATTTATTGAATGTATCGACTCGACACTTATTGATTTGAATGCGATTTGTCCAACAGTTTTTTTACCTGTATGCGGTTGCAACAACGTCACTTACGCCAATGCATGCGAAGCCGTTGTTTACGGCGGTGTATTGACTTACACTGAAGGCTCTTGCATTCAGCCTGCACCACTTTGCAGCGACGTTAGCGCATTAAATTTTGGCGATTGCGATATGTTTCTCGGATTCGCATCGAACGGAGCATCTTGCTCAGGATATAGTGGTTGCGGTTACTTGATTGAAAATATTGACTACTCCTCTTCCTTCTACAATACTCTTGAAGAATGCTTGAGCAATTGCGCAGAACCTAGTACGTGTGTAGATTCAACCCTAATTAATAATACCATTGATTGCATTGCCCTTTACGATCCCGTGTGTGGTTGCGATGGAGTCACTTATGGAAATTCTTGCGAAGCAATCTATTACCACGGCATAGTGCACTTCACCGCAGGTGAATGCGGAGTTGGCGTGAACGATTTAATGAAGCAAATTGAAATTTTCCCGAATCCCACTGCTTCATTCATAAACATAAATGCAGATTTAGATGGAAGGAAAGAAATGCAAGTGTTGAATATTTCCGGTCAAGTTGCCATGAAAGATTTCTTCTATGCAAAGAAGAAAACGATTGATTTGTCTGAGCTTGCAACTGGATTCTACTTCATTCGCATAACGACGAAAGACGGGACGTTAACTCAAAGAATTATAAAAGAGTAATCTTGTTTCTTCCCATTTGAATTTTGCCCTTTCGCTCCATTTGCTTTAGCAAGCGGGAAATAACTTCGCGCGAAGAATTCAATTGATTGGCTAATTCTTGGTGAGTGGTTTTCAATTCACTTCCCTCCTTCTCTGATTTCTGCTTTAGCAATTGCGACAGGCGGTCGTCTAAATTGTGAAAGGCAATGCTATCAATGGTATTCAATAATTCTTCGAATCTATGCTGATAGGTTTTCAGAATAAATGATTTGAAGGAAGGATACTTCGTGGTCCATTCGTCTATAATCTGTATGGGCAAAAGCAGCAGTTCTGTATCCTCTTCCGCTACTGCCCGAACATTACTCACTGCAATCCCGCTGCAGCACGTAAGCGACATAGCGCAAGTTTCGCCAGGACGAATGTAATAGAGTAACAATTCATGCCCGTCTTCATCTTCACGAAGAATGCGTAATTGTCCTTTCAACAATAATGGCATGTACACAATCGGGTCTCCAATGTCGACCATCCAATCGTCTGCTCGTAACTTTTTAAGTTTTCCAATTTCCAAAATTGCTTCTGCCGTTTCACGTTCATAGATATCGGGAAACACTTGTTGGAACTCGGCTACAGATAGATTTGACATAGGATTTGCGTAATGATTTTCCTCACAAATATAGAATTATTGTGGAAACTGATTTTTGTGAAGGTGAATGGGATTAAATTCGTGACTAGAATTAGAACTTATGAGTACGTCGAACTGGCCCCTATGGGAAATATTCATCCGCAGCAAAAGCGGATTGTCGCATAAACACGTTGGAAGTTTACATGCTACCGATGCAAAAATGGCTATTGAAAACGCACGCGATGTCTATACCCGCCGCATGGAAGGCGTGAGCATCTGGGTGGTTCCAAGCACTGCAATCACTGCCTCTGCTCCGGCAGACAAGGACGCACTATTCGATCCGGCAAACGACAAGGTTTATCGTCATCCAACATTCTACGACATTCCTGACGAAATCGGACACATGTAATCATGAAGAAAGAAGAAGCACTCGCTCTGCACTTAGCGGACAACAATCTTATACTCGGACAGCGCCTTGCTGAATGGTGCGGACACGGACCTGTGTTGGAAGAAGACATTGCGTTAAGCAACATGGCGCTAGACTACATTGGACAAGCCACCCTCCTATTCAAGCATGTGGCTGAAACTAGCGGCGACGCGAAGACGGAAGACGATTGGGCATTTCTTCGCGATGCTTGGGATTACAAAAATTTCTTGGCGTTAGAACTTCCGAACGGAGACTACGCATTTACCATTGCACGTCAGTATTTGTATTCGGAATGGTATAATTTATATCTGAATGAACTTTCCAAATCGAGCAACACCTTCCTTCAAGAATTCGCTTTGAAATCTGTGAAGGAAGTGCGTTACCATTTGCAACACGGTCGCGACTGGGTTTTGCGCATGGGAGATGGCACGGAAGAGAGTCATGCTCGCATTCAAAAAGCCATTAACGATATTTGGAATTATACCGGCGAATGGTTTATTCCAAATACAAACGATACCGATCTTTCTGCATCTGGCATTTGTCCGAATGTGGAAAGCCTTCATCAAACGTGGATGGAAAATGTTCAGGCTACCTTGAATGAAGCAACTCTGCAAATGCCTGTTTCAGGATGGATGCACAAAGGCGGACGCGAAGGGAAACACACGGAACATTTGGGACACTTGTTAAGTGAGTTGCAATTCGTGCAACGCGCTTATCCGAATTCAAAGTGGTAAGATGAATTACACGATTCAAGAAATTTGGGGATTCCTGAAAGAAGTTGAAGACCCCGAGATTCCCGTCTTGAACGTGGTTGAAATGGGCATTGTTCGCGATGTTCAAATTGAAGACAACAAAGTTATTGTGCTCATTACACCCACCTATTCTGGTTGCCCTGCTATGCATGCCATAGAGCAAGACGTTCGTGAAATGTTGGTGGAAATGCATATTGAATATTTCGATGTGAAGACGATTCTTTCTCCGGCGTGGACAACGGATTGGATGACCGAAGAGGCTCGTGTTAAGTTGGAAGAATATGGCATTGCGCCGCCGCAAAAGGGCAGCGCAGATAAAAATCTTCTCATGGGTAAACTGCGCGATGTGCGCTGCCCGCGTTGCAAGTCTTCGCAAACTTCCATGGTTTCACAATTCGGAAGCACCGCTTGCAAATCGCTTTACAAATGCGAAGACTGCAAAGAGCCTTTCGACTATTTTAAGTGTATCTAATCGAAGATTCTGACGAAAGATGTTTCACAAGATTCTAGCGAAAGATGCTACGCAAGATTTTGACGCGATCGGCTTCGCAAGTATAGTAAGCCGAACGTTATTGCACCATTCACAATAAGATTCTCTGCTCCCATTTCGTAACCGAAGAACCACGCCTTACTGTTCATTGCAAGCAAATATGTCAGCACAGGAGAAAGTAAGCAAATTACAACCACATTCCATTTGCTCCCTATTAACTCACGCTTCGTGAGTATGCCGAAAGCAAACAATCCCAACAACGGTCCGTAGGTATATCCAGCTAAATCCATGAGCAGATCTACAATCGTCTTTTCATTCAACCAACGGAAATACAACACAATGAAAAAGAACAAAACCGTAAACGACAAATGCACGCGCTTGCGAATTTTTGCTTTCTCCTCTTCTGTCTTTTCCATCTTCGAAAAGCGAAGCAAGTCAATACAAAAAGAAGCCGTTAACGCCGTAATAGCCCCGTCGGCTGAGGGAAACAGCGCACTCACCAGTCCGACAATAAACAACAATCCCATAATTGGAGGCATGTGCTGCATAACCATGTTCGGAAAAATAGCATCGCCAACATATGCTTTTTCAAACTGAAACTGCTGCATGTAAACGAAGAGCAACGCGCCTAAAAAAAGAAACATTCCAACCACAACAACCATAACCGCACTGAAGGAAATCATGTTACGCTGAGAGTCCTTCAAATTCGAAACACTGATGTTCTTCTGCATCATTTCCTGATCCAATCCGGTCATGGCAATCGTAATAAACGCTCCGCCCAAAAACTGTTTCAAGAAATATTTCTTGTGCAACACATCGCCGTTAAACACATAAGCCAAATCCAATCCGCTTGTCGCCTTCGTGCTAGAAATGGCTTGCCATGCGGCATCCCAACCGCCGAGTTGATTCAAAATATAAATCACACATCCCACCAAGGCAGATAACATGAAAAAGGTTTGAAGGGTATCTGTCCAAACAATCGTCTTCACTCCGCCGTTGTATGTGTACGCCAGGATCATGAGCAAGGTAATTCCAGCTGTTACTGCGAAAGGAACTCCGAGAGCATCCATGATTAAAAACTGAATCACGTTCACCACAAGGAACAAACGCAACGAAGCACCTACTGTTCGCGAAAGAATAAAAAACAACGCGCCTAATTCATAAGACGGAGAACCAAAGCGCTGTTCCAAATATGAATAGATGGAAGTTAAATTCAATTTGTAATATAGCGGTAACAGCACAAAAGCCACGACAAAATATCCCGCAAAAAATCCAAGTGCCATCATGAAGTACTGCATACCCACAATACTCACCGTTCCTGGCACAGAAACAAAAGTGACTCCCGAAAGCGAAGTGCCTATCATTCCGAAAGCAACAAGAACCCACGAAGCGCTTTTATTCGCTTTGAAGAACGATGCATTATCTGCCTTTTTTGAAGTGACAACTGCCACTGCAAAAAGAGCAATGAAATACACAATAAGAACACAAGCAATTACAAGAGGGGACATGCGCGTTTTTCTTTGCAATTAATCGATTTTTTTTGAAAAGTCTTTTTGTTTATTGAAAAGGTTTCGAACAACTGCATGTAATTTCGCTGCTATGAGTTCAAGTTCGAAATGGATAGAAGCTGCCGTTGATCAAATGTCTTCGTTGCCAGGCATTGGTCGCAAGACTGCGCTTCGTCTTGTGCTAGATCTTTTGCGCCGTTCGAACGACGAAGTAGAGCGCTTCTCATCTGCGTTTCAACTCATGAAACAGCACGTTCAATTCTGCTCGAATTGTCACAACCTTTCAGACGATAAGCTCTGTGGCATATGCGCCAACGAGAGAAGAGACAAGCAAACGGTTTGTGTGGTGGCCGACATTCGCGATGTGATGGCGGTGGAGGGCACATCACAGTTTCACGGCTTGTATCATGTGCTCGGCGGATTAATCTCCCCCATGGACGGCATTGGGCCTTCTGACTTAACCGTTCAAAGTTTAGTAGAACGCTGCGAGCGTGATCAGGTATCTGAAATAATTTTCGCGTTCAATGCAACCATGGAAGGAGAGACAACGGCGTTTTATATTTCGAAAAAATTACAAGCTCTTCCAATTGAAATTACCTCTATCGCTCGAGGCATTGCCGTTGGCGCAGAGTTGGAATACACCGACGAGATTACATTGGGACGAAGTCTTCAACAACGTGTTCCATACGGCAAAGCGAATAGCTAGATAACGTATCTTCGCAACATGCGTTTAACCGTCATCATCGTAAACTACAACGTCAAGTATTTCCTTGAGCAATGCCTGGCATCTGTTCACGCTGCTATGAGCGGAATTGAAGTTGAAGTGATTGTTGTGGATAACAACAGCGTTGACGGTTCGAACGAAATGGTGGAAGATAAATTCCCTTGGGTAAATCTCATTGCGAACAAAGACAACACTGGATTTTCGAAAGCCAACAACCAAGGCATGCGCATTGCCAAAGGAGAATACATTCTTTTGTTGAATCCAGATACCGTTGTGAAGGAAGACACTTTTTCGAAAGTGCTTGACTTCATGGATGCGCACCCGGAAGCAGGCGGATTGGGCGTTCCCATGGTAGA
The DNA here is from genome assembly GCA_044354975.1 of Flavobacteriales bacterium. Taxonomy (GTDB): domain Bacteria; phylum Bacteroidota; class Bacteroidia; order Flavobacteriales_D; family Sanyastnellaceae; genus CAIZGX01. The sequence continues at coordinate 15,516 of JBIKZA010000044.1, read as the reverse complement.
CGGAAAAGGAATTTTACTTCCTGAATCGAAACGCGGACTTCCTACTCCGGAAACTAGCTTCTACAAGATTTTCGGAATTTCAAAGTTGTTTCCGAAAAGTAAAAAATTCAATCGCTATTATTTAGGACACCTTAGCTACGAAGAGACAAGTGAGATTGAAATTCTAGCAGGAGCATTCATGTTCATGCGAAAAAAAGCACTTGATCAAGTGGGTTTGTTAGATGAAGCATTCTTCATGTACGGAGAAGACATTGATCTGAGTTGGCGGATTATTCAAGGCGGATGGAAGAATTACTATTTTCCTGAAACTAGCATTATTCACTACAAAGGAGAGAGCACGAAGAAAGGCAGCCTGAATTATGTCTATGTGTTCTACAACGCCATGATCATTTTTGCGCGCAAACATTTTTCGGCGTCACATGCAAAATGGTTTTCGTTCTTCATTCAAGTAGCCGTGTGGATGCGTGCTTCTGTTTCTATTGTGTCGCGTGTTGTTACGGCAAGCCTATTACCACTGGCAGATGCAGCAGTGCTAAGCTTCGGCATTTACACTTTCGCCGATCACTATTCACAATGGCAATCGAAAAATTTCGACGGTTCACTTATGATAATCACGGCTAGTGTAATAACAGCATTTACCTTAATTGGAAACTGGTTGAACGGCGCCTACGATAGACCAGTATTTCCGCAACGTACGCTAAAGCCCGTTCTTTTGGTTTCAATAATTACGCTGCTTATTTATTCACTTCTTCCAGAAACCATTCGCTTTTCACGAATCGTAATATTATTGAGCGCTTTGTTTGCTATTGTTTCGCTTCCCCTTATACACGCGGTGTTCAGCAAAATTATTTCAGGAAAGTGGAATTGGCAAGGCAATCCGAAAAAGAGAATTTTGCTCATTGGTTCGGAAGAAGAAGGCACACGCGTTCAAACTTTTTTGCATCAGATAGATTATCCCATTGCATCTTTCGAACAAATGAATTCTGAGAAATCTCGCAGCCTTTCGCTCTTCGAATATGTGAGGATACACAAAATTCAGGAAGTCATTTTCTGCGCAAAAGACTTAAGCAGCAGTGAAATTATTTCAGAAATGGGTTCGCTTTCTTCCCTTCAACTTGAATTTAAAATTGCCCCTCCAGAAAGTTTATTCATCATTGGAAGTCAGCATATACAAAGCGCCACAGAGGGCTTCTTCGTTACCGTGAACTCCATTTCCAACACGTTAAACAAACGCCAAAAACGCGCGTTCGATTTCATCAGTTCGAGCTTCACTATTCTACTTTTCCCTTCGTTCTTTTTTACATCTAAACCGATGTCAGCTTTCAGTAATGCGTTGAATGTTTTTGTTGGAAAAAAATCGTGGGTGGGATATGGAAAAGTGAGCGCTGAATTTGCAAGTCAACTTCCGAAAATAAAACATGGGATTTTGACTCCGAATAAAAACGCCGTTGTACTAAACGAAGATGGCGTCCAACAAATGAACGCCATCTACGCAAAAGATTATTCTTGGTGGAAGGATTTAAAATCCTTCACTTCACAATTCAAACATATTGGAAATTAAAGTCTGATTTCCCATTTGCGAATGGTCTCGCCGCTGCTCTTCATTTCAATATTTACTTCTTCCGAAAATTTCTTACCGTCTTTTTCAGCGGTTACTATATATGTTTTTCCACCTTGCACATTCACACGGCAATAACCTGCCTTGTCGGTTTCACCGTCCATTTTCTCACCTGTATCCAAATCCTCTACTTGAATGTTAACCCCTTTATACGCTTTGCCATTTGCATCCAGAACGATCGCAATTAATTGCGCATACACACTCTTTTCGTAACCTTCACTCATAACAGAATAACGCGAAATATCTACCTTATAAATATCACGATCTCCGTATGAATCGGCGTATTCCGCAGCAATGTACATGGTCTTGTTATCGGAAGTTAATGAGAAAGTCGACTCTTCATTTACTGTGTTTATTGGGTAACCTAGGTTGATTGGCTTCGACCAAACACCGTTCACCAATTCAGTCTTGAAAATATCGTAGCTACCCATTCCTAGATGTCCTGCAGAAGCGAAGAACAATGTTTTTCCATTCGGATGAATGAATACAAATTTTTCATCGTACGTTGTGTTAATTATCGGTCCCATATTCCTAGGCTTACCCCAAGCAGAGCCATTCTTTTCTGAAACATAAATATCGCCTCTTCCCATTCCATCCATGCGTTCACTGATGAAATACAATTTCTTTCCGTCGGCAGTCTGAGAAACACTTCCTTCAAAAAACGTTGTGTTAATTGACTTTGGCAAACGTTCCGCCTCACGCCATTTCGTTTCACCTTTCTTCGAGAAGAAAATATCTCCAGCGTTATCGCCGTCGTTCTTATACACATAGATCATTGATCCATCTGGAACTATGCTCAATACCGCATCATGATAAAAAGTATTCACAGCACCGGGTAACTTCTCGCAGTCGCCCCATTCGCCGGTTACAGAGTCCTTCTCTGTAAAATAAATATCCTCGTAAAATTTGAAATCACCTTTTTCGTCAATGTTTATTCCCATGCGATCAGGCGGAGAAGTGGTATTGTCTCGACGTGACGTGAACACCAATGTTTTCCCATCCGCGGTAATGCTAGGTGCATATTCTTCCAAACGTGTATTTACAGCACCGCCCAAGTTAGATATGGTCACATCTACTGCCTGCTCCATTTTTCGCTTAGCGAATTCGCATTCACGAATAAACTTGGTTGCCTCTTCAGCCTCGTAGGATTTCGGCTTCTCAACATTCAAAAAAGCTTTGTATTCGGCTATTGCGCGATCTAAATCGCCTGTTCTGTGGTAGCACTTCGCATAGAACAGAGTCAGTTCTTTGGTCGGGACTCCCTTCTTAATTTTCGAAGCTTTATCCAACGACTTGAATGCATCTGGATATTTTTTCAAGTTGTAATAACACTCTGCTTCACCCAATTGCGCTTTGTAGTTCGCTGGGTCATTCGCAAGCACTTCACGGTAGATTGTAATGGCTCCGCGCATGTTTCCCTTGATGTACTCGTGCTCTGCACTTAGCATTTTCGCGGCATTCGCCGCAACATCTACATCGCCAGTAATAGTAGAGTCTGTTTGTGTGAAGGCCGTCACCGCAGTGAAAAGCACCAACATTAATCCAAGAATTTTCTTCATATAAATTTGCATTTTACTCATTCGAAAATAGACATTCACTCCATAAGATTTCATTCAAATGAAACGGGTTGTGAACACCTTTCTTACCTTCGTTGTGAAAAACATTTCCCATGTCAACAACTGAATCTTCGAGCAATCACAATAACCTAGAAAACAAAAGCATCTCTGAATTATTGTTCGGAATGAACCAAGAGGACCGCTCTGTTCCTGAAGCAGTGGCGCTTGCGATTCCTCAAATTGAAAAATTAGTTGAGGAAATTGTTTCCAAAATGAAAGTTGGCGGAAGACTGTTTTACATGGGCGCCGGCACCAGCGGAAGGTTGGGAATTGTAGATGCATCTGAATGTCCGCCTACGTTCGGAGTGGACTTCGGACGTGTGATAGGAATTATTGCAGGTGGCGACGGTGCCATTCGCAAAGCTGTGGAATTTGCAGAGGACAGTGAAGAACAGGGTTGGAAAGATTTGCAGACCTACAACATTACTACGAACGATGTGGTAGTTGGAATCGCCGCATCTGGAAGAACGCCCTACGTAATTGGTGCATTGAAGAAATGCAACGAAGAAGGCATTTCAACGGGATGTGTGGTTTGCAATGCAGGATCGGCTGTTGCCGCTGTTTCGAAATTCCCAATTGAAGTGGTTGTCGGTTCTGAATTCGTTACCGGAAGCACGCGCTTGAAAAGCGGCACTGCTCAGAAATTGGTGTTGAACATGCTTACCACGTGCACCTTCATTCAACTCGGACATGTGAAGGGAAATAAGATGGTTGACATGCAGCTTTCAAACTACAAATTGGTTGATCGCGGAACGCGCATGGTGATGGAAGAAACGGGATTGAATGAAGCAGACGCTAAAGCCCTTTTGTTAAAGGAAGGAAGTGTTAGACTTGCAGCCGATTCGCTGAAGAAATAATACTATGCACACGTTAGAGCCCTACTATAATTGGAGAGGATTGTATTGCGCTGAGGAAGATGAGCTTTCTCCGTTTTTTAATCAGGAATATTCTGAATTCGAATTCAGTAACAAGATTTACGATTTTTACATTCATCCTCAATGGGACAATATTGGCAGTCAAACGCTATTTGTGAAATTGATCTTCGCCCACTACGGGGAAGGCTATGCCATTGTTGAATTGATTGGTGAGTGGAACGATTTGTTGTACAACGACATTATGTTTTTGAAGCGGGAATTCGCAGACCATTTGATAAACGAAGGAATAACGAAATTCATTTTCATTGGTGAAAATGTTTTGAATTTCCACACGAGCGACGATTGCTATTACGAAGAATGGTTTGAAGACGTGAACGACGACGATGGATGGATTGCCTTGGTGAATTTCCGCGATCACGTATTAGAGGATTTTTCGAAAGCGTATATCGATCAGTATTTCGTTTCAGGTGGAAATTTAAATGAAGTAAATTGGCGAACGCAAAATCCTCATGATTTCTTTGAAAAAATAAATGCGAGTGTTGTGAAACGAATTGGCTAATGGAAAACTTCGACTACGTGAAAATGAATAAGGACTCTTGGAACAAAAGAGTGCCTGTTCACGTGCAATCTGAATTTTATTTTGTTGAAGAATTTCTGAATGGGAAATCCTCATTGAATGAAATTGAATTGAATTTGCTTGGCGACATTCGAGGGAAATCTATTTTACATTTGCAATGTCATTTCGGACAAGACTCGTTCTCACTCGCCCGCATGGGCGCTGATGTTACAGGGGTAGATCTTTCAGACGCGGCTATTGATCAAGCGAAAGTGTTGAATGAAAAACTTCAGCTTAACGCTGAATTTATTTGTTGCGATGTGTATGATTTGAAAAATCATTTAGACAAAAAATTCGACATTGTTTTCACCAGTTACGGGACAATAGGTTGGTTACCCGATTTGGATCGTTGGGCGGACGTTGTTTCTCATTTCTTGAAGCCTTCGGGCAAATTTATATTTGTTGAATTTCATCCGGTCTTGTGGATGTTCGACAATGAATTTCAAACGGTCGGATACAATTATTTCAATTCAGGTCCAGACATTGAAACCAGCACCGGCACTTACGCCGACCCCACGTCAGACATTGAAATCACTTGCGCGTATTGGAATCATTCCACCAGTGAAGTGCTTACCTCGCTTCTTGCACAGGGCCTTCAGCTCATGCAGTTTCAAGAGTTCAATTATTCTCCCTACAATTGCTTCAAACATTCCGAAGAATTCGAATCGGGGAAGTTCCGTGTGAAGCACTTCGGAAATAAAGTTCCTTTGGTGTTTGCTTTGGAGGCGGTGAAGGTTATTCAACAATAATTTTTCTAACCTCGACTGTACCGTCTTTCAAGTAAACTCGAACGGAATACAAACCCTTTGCGTAAGCATTTACATCGATAATTACGGCACCCACTTCGAGATCAGATGTGCTGTAAACAAGACTTCCAACGGGATTAAACAACTCAACCTTGCAGATGGAACTTCGTGTTGTTTGCACCGCTACTCGATCGCTAGAAGGATTGGGGTATACGTTCACTCCATAAGCATCTTCACTTTCCTCTTCCACTCCAACCAACTGATCGCAATCGGTGGTTTGAAGATATTGATCATAATACTGTTGCACTTCGTCTGAGTATTGTTTCATTTTGTAGGCCGCATTTAAAGATGAGCTGCCAGCAGAGAGGGTATCTGAGCCTACAATGCGGGCAACAGATATGCAAATGGGAATATTGGGTTGAAGGTCTCCCAACTGAATAGACAAAACCATGCGCTTATATTCTATTCCACCGGATATATTCGTTTCGTTCCAAGCATCAGGAATTCCAACCTCACCGCTATACATAAAGCGCGTTTGTTCTTGCGTAATGGGGTTTATGATTGTGGATCCGTCTTTGTATTTTCCTTGTAAAATATTGTACAATTCGGGAATAGAATTCGGACCACCGGATATTGGAAATGTACTATGCTTAGGGAATATTGCTGAATAAAGTGTATTATTCAATACACGATAACCACAAGCAGGAACTTCATTCAGATACCCATAAGACAAGCTAGAAGGTTGATCAAAATCGTCTCCGTTATATCCAAAAACGAGATTCCTGGTGCTATCACATCCGATAAAATCATCGTATGGTGTTCCGATACTAAAATCAGTAAGCATACCGAAATAAAAATCGTTCAAAGGAATTTCGTCGCGATTGACTATTCGATAATCCGTAAAGACCGTATTGCTTAAAGCTTGGTTCGACGAGTTGTGAAAAAGATAAGTCATCACAGACATTTCGAGATTCGATACTGTGCTTTCAAAATTAGAAATTAGATAGGTTGGTGAAACTTCTCTTCCATCTGAAACAATAAAAAAAGTTGCCTCATCACCTTTGATTTCAGGAGCATCTCCAAATTGTGGTTCGTAAATATTGTTTCCATTTACATCGTGAAAGGGTGCAATAATCTGAGGTTCTCCGTTTACAATGGAACCATTTCCAGGCCATTCCAAAATATCTATCGGAGCCGAATAATTCGCTTCGTACCAATGTTGATTGTGGTATTCTATTTCGGATTGTTTTACTTTCCATACGCGATTGTATCTCTGCGCAAAGTCGTTAGAATAAGTGTTGGCAACAGGACCCGAGTAAGCCCCATTTAAACCTGTTTCATAAAAGCCACCAACACCGGAAATAACATCACCCTTCATACCGTATAAAAACTGGTCACAGGCTAATACAATCCTTTTATTCTTGTAGTTCATGCCAATTGGCCTGGATTCAATATAACCATAAGCACTTTCATACATATATGAGTCGAAAGCAGGATAAGACCTCTCAGAAACCAATTCATTTGAGATGAACTGATGCCTCCAGCCATTTTGCACTGTGCAGATTCCACCCCAAGCACCGTCATCAGAATTTTGTCTTCCCCTGCATATTGCAAACTCCCTTCCTTCAAAATCTATTACATTAACTACGTATTTACTTAATTCGGTTTTTTTTGCAAGGTCAAAAGAATCGCCTCCCATAAAGTCAAATACTTGAGATCGAACATGTGTCGTAAGACTGACCAAGTAGCCTCTTTGTGTTCGAAAAACATTTCCCAATTTCGTGGTGTTTAACGCACTAAAATCCATTCCCAAATCATCAAAAACCCACTCTCCGCTATCCGTTCTTCGAAATAAAAATTCATTGCATTTGCCTGATACATATAGTTGTCCATCTATCATAATGAATCGCATCAGCGAATCGCAGGCAATTTCTTCCGAATGAGTCACTCCAAGGGTATCGATATAATACATTCCTGAAAAGCCTTCTTTGACGTAAAACATTTTATCACCGTAGACTTGCGCATCTATTACAGAATCTAAATAGGTTGGATAAAAACTTCCATTTTCAAAAAAGCACACTTTATTTGTAAAGTTTGAAAACAAAAAAACTTTGTTACTAAATACGGTTCCGAAGCTAAATCTTGTGTAGTCGGGATAGCTGTATTCACTCCAAACCCCATTGTCTAATATTGCCAGATTCGCGTAGGAAACATTTGTGACTGAATCTTTCTTCGTCCCAACTGCATAAAGCTTTTCCGTGGTACTGAACAAATCGTACACCCTACCGTATTTCGTATCCCAATTCAAGGGCACATCGGAGAGGGTGTCACCTTTCAACACCTTCAATGCGGCGCGATTGAGCGTGTCGCGATAGTTCACTGAAAGGAACAGAGAATCATGAAATGCTTCGCCGTCGTCACATAGGAAACTATCATAGGCATCGTTCAAGATGTGCTGCTGATTGTTTGCAACGAATGGAATGAGGCGTTGGGCGTTCGCTGCTTGAAAAATTAATACGAGCAAACTCAATAGTAGAAGTCTTTTCATGTTGAAGATTTTCAACAAATAACATCAATATATACTTGTCCTTTTTTTCAAGATTCTTGATTTATTTCCTTTCAACGGGTCGAAAGATATTTCGACCCGATTCATCTTCCCCTCTCTTCCCTCTTCTTAACTTCTCTTAACTCTGAATCAACGTCGAAGACATTCGTTCCGTGAACATTCGCCCGAAGGGCATTCGTCTGAAAGACATTCTTCCCCTCTCTTACCTTTTCTTAACTTCTCTTAATTCTGTATAATCGTCGCAGACATTCGCTCAGAGAACATTCGCCCGAAGGGCATTCGTCTGAAAGACATTCTTCCTCTCTCGTGCTTTTTTAATCTGAAGTCTGTGAAAGAAATTAAATCTTCTCGAAACGACTTCGATGCATTTCCCTCTCTCCGGCTATCTCGATAATGTAGATTCCTGAACTTAATTCCTGAACATCCAATTCAGTTGTCAGCAACGTGAAACTACCAGACTTCACCAACTTACCATCCATTCCGTAAATCTGATATTTCTTCAAACCTTTAAATTCAACGTTTAAAGTAAGTCTTCCCGATGTAGGATTCGGATAAATTGAAATCTCATTACTTATTTGAATCTCGTTCACTCCCTTATAAATGCACAATTCATTGTCTGCAAGATCTGGCAAATTCAAGTCTTGAACAACCAAGTTAAAATCAAAGAAATCATCCAGTGTCACATAGTTGTGCGCAGCATTATTTGAATTTACATTCCAAGTATTCAATTGAATCAAATCTTCCGCAATACAATCATTCAACAAACAAGGATCTGTCATGCAAATCATATTCTCTAAACCATTGCTGAAGCTAGAGGATGCACCATATAAAACAAGGCGATTATCTGATCTCATAAAAGAATTCTTCGCTAAAATATGGGTGGTTTCATTCAACGAAAAATCAACAAGGGTGTTACTTATAACACCGCCCGAGATTGGATCTAATCGCGTAATCAGCAGGGAAGAAAGTGTCCCTAAACCATCGGAAACAGAAGTCGTCACAACTTCACTCTCATTATTTAAATGAACACTCAAACCTCTATCAGCACCCGTAGTAGAAATCTCTTCACTCCAAACAATTTGATAATTCTCATCCAATTTTGCAATCCACGAATCGGCAGTACCACTGTTGAACTGACAACCGGCAAGATAATAAAAGCCACTTGCGTCTTGACACATATCTGATATATACGCATTAAACCCGTCGGCATAAATCACGTCTTTTATAACATCGCCATTCGGAGTCATCTCAACAACCCAAGACTGTCTTCCATTTAAGTTGTAATCTGAATGACCACCAAATACATAATTGCCAGCCAAATTCTGGAAACCGGAATAAAAATGCTCGTTGCCTGCGTTGCCAACTGTTCGAGACCACAACGAAGAACCATCAATATCAAATACTTGAACAAACGCATCTGACGAACCGCTGCCATATGAGTTGGTAGTGCCACATAAAACAAACAATCCGTTGTCTGTTTTAAAAATATCTCGAGGCGTATCGTTGTTCGATGCTGGTAATTTCTTCGACCAAAGAATGTTTCCGTCTGCATCTATTCTTGTGCAAATAGCATTTCTATAATTTGTCATTTCATAACCTGAAAAAACACATCCGCCCATTCCATCTGATGTCGCAACCACGGCCTGTCCTTCAACGGCATTGCCGGTGCCATACGTTTTCGCCCAAAGCTTCACCAAGTATTCATCCGTTTTTACAACCATTATCTTCGTCCCGCCGTTCACACTTACTCCCAAGAAAAAATAGCCTCCATCAGAGGATTCAACGACTGTATGACCGGTCTGATCTCCGGATAAGCCAAAGACAGATAAGGCGCCATTCATATCACATTGTCCGAAACTAAAAGCAACAATAAGAACGGCAATTGTAGTTGTTAAAACACTTTTCATATTTTTCAATTTTAATCAAAATTAACACTCCTATTCATTCATTCCTATACGCCTTTTAACGTAAAATTACCTTTCTACGCGCTTCTTTCCTCTTAACATTTCTCTCTTACCCGGTGGCCCCGCCAATCGCTCCACCACAAACCCCGCCGCTTGAAGATTGCGACGCACTTCGCCTTTCGCGCAATAGGTAACGAACACTCCTCCTTCATTCAACAAATCGAAACATTGTTGCATGCGCTCCAACGTCCACAAGCCAGGCTCTACGCGAGGCCCGAAGGCATCGTAATAAATGATATCGAATTTTTCTTCCGACTGAAATTCTTCCAACCCCACTTCCATTCTTGCAAAAGAAAATTGTTCGTGAATCGAGATCCACTCGTTCGGTGCTGACAAATGAAATTTCATTTCCAACTGATCCGATTTATTGATTGAAAGTTCTTCTAAGATTTCCTTCGACAACGGATAAGGTTCTAATGCGCAATAGTCGATTTTTTTTGTTGCATGTTGAAGGGTTAACATAGCATTCAATCCCGTTCCCAAGCCCACTTCCAAAACGCGAATCGATTCTTTGTCGCACGCCTTCAATCCACTTTCAATAAACACGTGCATAGATTCTTGCACCGCACCGTGGGTGCTGTGATACGTCTCTTCCACTTCCGGAATAAACAACGTGAACGAACCGTCTGCAGTTTTCACCAATTCACGCGTGCGCGATTTGTTCACCGCAGTATTGTTCAAACTATTTTCTTGGTAAACGTCCACGGGATTTTTATCTCTTTACTTTTGATTAACTAATAATTGCAATGGCAAAGAAAACGAAAGCACCCGCTACAAAAAAATCGAAGAGCATCCTGAACGCAAAAAGTCACGAGTTCTTAGAGAAATACATTAACAACATTGCGCCTACCGGATTCGAAACGCCTGGACAGCAAATGTGGTTAGATTACATTCGTCCGTATATCGATACGCACATCGTAGACACATACGGAACCGTGGTCGGTGTGATTAATCCAGATGCTCCGTACAAAGTTGTTGTGGAAGCACACGCCGATGAAATCGCGTGGTTCGTGCATTACATTACTCCAGATGGATTTATTTATTTGCGTCGCAACGGCGGAAGCGACCACATGATTGCGCCTTCTATGCGTGTGAATATTCAAACCCTAAAAGGATTGGTGAAAGGCGTATTCGGATGGCCGGCGATTCACGTCCGTCAGGAGAAAGAGGAAGCTCCTTCCATGAAAAATATTTTCTTAGATGTAGGCGCTAGAACAAAAGACGAAGTGGAAGGACTAGGCATTCACGTGGGTTGCGTTGCCACCTTCGAAGATGAGTTCATGGTGTTGAACGATCGCTACTACTTAGGACGGGCATTAGACAACCGCATAGGAGGATTCATGATTGCCGAGGTAGCGCGTATGTTGAAAGAGAACAAAGTTAAACTTCCATTCGGTGTGTACTTCACGAATTCAGTTCAAGAAGAAATTGGATTGCGCGGTGCTGAAATGATTGCGCATCGCATTAATCCGGATGTTGCCATTGTTACAGATGTGTGTCACGACACGCAAACTCCCATGATGAGCAAGATCATGAGCGGAGATATTTCATGCGGCAAAGGGCCTGTATTGAGCTACGGCCCGGCTGTGCAGAACAACTTATTGAAGCACATTATTACAGCAGCTGAAAAGAACAAAATCGATATTCAGCGTGCCGCTGTTTACAGAGCAACAGGAACAGACACCGACGCTTTCGCATACAGCAATGCAGGCGTTGCGAGTGCGCTTATTTCACTTCCGTTACGCTACATGCATACGACAGTTGAAATGGTTGCTAAAGACGATGTTGAAGCAGTCATTCATTTGATCTACCATTCGTTGAAAACGATTAAAAACAATCAAGACTGGAGATACATTAAGTAATTTCATTTTGGTGGAAATAAAAAAGAGGAACCGATGGTTCCTCTTTTTGTTTGTCTGTGAAATAAGCTTATGCCTTTTTAGCTGCAAGTGCTGCTTTCACTTTGCCTTCGATTTCAACCATTAATTCTGGGTTGTCGTCTAGCAATTGTTTCACAGCATCGCGTCCTTGTCCCAATTTGGTTTCACCGTAAGAGAACCAAGAACCTGCTTTTTTCACAATGGTTAAATCAACACCCATGTCAATTAACTCGCCTACACGGCTAATTCCTTGACCGTAGATAATGTCGAACTCTGCCGTTCTGAAAGGTGGCGCAACTTTGTTTTTTACAACCTTCACTTTGGTGTGATTTCCAATTACGTTCTCTCCGTCTTTCAACTGAGTAGAGCGACGAATATCTAAACGAATCGAAGCGTAGAACTTCAATGCGTTACCACCTGTTGTTGTTTCTGGGTTACCGAACATGACACCAATCTTTTCACGCAATTGGTTAATGAAGATGCAGCAACATCCGGTCTTGCTAATGGTACCTGTAAGCTTACGTAAAGCCTTCGACATTAAACGTGCTTGCACACCTACGTTTGAATCGCCCATCTCTCCTTCAATCTCAGAACGAGGAGTTAATGCAGCTACAGAGTCAATGACAATTAAGTCAATGGCGCCTGAACGAATGAGGTTATCGGCAATCTCTAAACCTTGCTCACCATTATCTGGCTGAGAGATTAAAAGATTCTCGGTATCAACACCCAACGCTTCAGCGTAAAACTTATCGAACGCGTGCTCGGCATCGATGATAGCAGCAATACCACCCATCTTCTGACACTCCGCAATCGCGTGAATGGCTAAGGTTGTTTTACCCGAAGATTCTGGACCGTAGATCTCTACAATTCTTCCTTTCGGAAATCCGCCTATGCCTAAGGCAAGGTCAAGACCCAATGATCCGCTAGGAATCACCTCCATTGCTTCTACTGCGCTATCGCCCAATTTCATTACCGCACCCTTTCCGTAAGTCTTTTCCAACTTATCCATGGTTAATTGAAGGGCCTTCAATTTTTCTTTGTTTATCTCAGTCATGATGTTTCTTTAATTTTTAATTGTTTGACAAATTTGTTGTGTGATCTTGTAATGTATTTACGACTTGTTATTTTTTTCGGATAGAGGTCACGTATGATAAAAAACACCAAAAGATACAAGAAAGAAAATCCGCAAGCGAAGACAAATGAATTGTCTTTTGCAGGATTCTCAATTGTTCCTTTGTTCTTCATAAAGTGGTTGAACAGTTCACGAGAAATAAACCAACTTAATCCAAATAATACTGGAGCTAAACTGAGATAAATGATGTTAAACTTTTTTGTCATAGTTTTTTTCGTTTCGACTTAGCGAAATTGCATTAAATTTATTCATACAAAAAGAAAAATATATGCAGTTTATAAGCAAGTTATTCGTAATCGCGCTCATTTTGACCTCAAGTGTGGTTTCAGCGCAAAAAAAGAACATCCTAAAGCTGGATATTTCTTCTCCCATTATGCGCACAGCTAATGTGTCTTTCGAGCGTATTTTGCAAGGTAGAACTAGCTTTGTATTTGGCGCATTATACACTGACCAAAGCGACGCTATTACCAATAGCGCTTCATTAAACAGACTTGCTATTACACCAGAGTATCGCTATTACATGGGAAGAAACAATGCCCCTGACGGTATTTACATTTCTGTTTTTGCTCGTTACCAAAATTTAAAAGTTAATGAAATCACTTATGATACGACATCCATTTACTACTACAGCAGTAACAAGCGATCATTAAACACGGGAGGACTTGGGATTTCATTGGGATACCAGCACATCTTCCAAGACAAAATCAGCATCGATCTTAATTTCGGAACGGTATGGAATAGCGGAGACAAACGTATTTCAACAAATGACCCTTACGCCTCAGCACCTAACGACGCATTCCTTCCATACGTTGGATACTTTGTCCGCACAGGAGTTGCTGTCGGATTTTTGTTCTAAGAAATTTTAGAGAAATCTAGTTTATCAAAGTCGGCTTGCCAATGCAACGCCGACTTTGCTTTTTTCGTGGCAGCTCTATACTCGTTGTATGAAGCGGAGTTCAGCACTTTCTGAATTCCTTCAGCAATAACTTTCGGTGTTACTTCTTCAACAACTTCACCTACTTGGTATTCGTTCACGATGCGCGCGGGTTCAACCAAATTGCTTACAAGCACAGGCACTCCGGCATGAATGTAATCGAATAATTTGTTTGGAAGAGAAAGCGTGTAGTTCAAGTGCAACGGCTTGTCTAGCGAAACACCCAGGTGAACACGTCGCGTTAATTTCTTCAAATCGAAATAAGACATACGTGGAAGTACTTTCACTTTTTCTTCCAATTGCAATTCAATAATTCGTCTTTTAATATTTTCTAAATCTCTTCCAGCTCCAACAATGAGCAATTGAATTCCCTCTATAAACTGAAACGCTTCAACCAATTCCATTCCACCGCGATCGGGATCTATATATGCCCCTTGAAGAACAACAGTCTTCACTTCAAACAACGCTTCTCGTTCACTTTCATCTTCCAACAAAACAGGCATGTTGCGCTGAACTAAAACTTCGCGATTGTACTTCTTTCGATAAATAGACGCGATACTTTCATTCACCGTAATAAAAAGATCTACGTGCGGAATACATCGCTCTTCAATGCGCGTCCAAATGGCTTTTATTCGCTCTCTTCCCGTTAATCCTTCCGCCTCTGTAAAATATTCGTGAGAATCGTAAATGACTTTTGTGCCGCGAAGCTTCTTCATCAAAATCGCTGGCCACAATACATCTAGATCATTCGCCCAAATGGCTTCTGTTTTATGAAAAAGCAAATAGAAGAACATGCGAGTATTCAACATGAAATAGAACAAAGGTCCTTTGCTAAAAAAGACATTTAATCGTTTTGTTGAATAATTGCGTTGAAGCGATGTGCTTCCAAATTTAAGAACGCCAACCAGACGTACTTCCCAATTTTTATGTTGAAGGGAATCGCAAATCTTGCTTACTCGTTGATCGTATGTCAGATCATTCGAGACGAGGACTGCAACTCGCATAGCTTTATACCATCATGTTGTTTCGGAACTTACGAAGGACTTCCTTTGTGTAAAGCGGGAAGTCGGCATTCATCATCCAACCGAAATACCCTGGCTCGCGCGTTAGCACATCTGCTACTTTCACTCCTTTGTGTTTTCCGAATCCGAATACCATATCTCCTTCTTCGTTGTATTGAAGGTTGCCAATAAGGTCTGCACGCTTTCCGTAACTGCTCAATGCCTCAATCTCTTCAATGGTCGTTGGAAGAGCTCGCTCATCGTCTTTGTATTTTTCATACATACCCTTGAACACTTCGTAGGTTGCCTGCGTGTCAATTAGAGCCGCGTGAGCGTTCTCTAATGTTCCTCCGGTATAATACTTAAAAGCGGCCGATAAATTCCTTGGCTCAAGTTTATGAAAAAGGATTTGCACATCTACGGTGTTTCTTCCATCCAATGTAAACGGAATACCTACACGTAAGAACTCTTCTGCAAGAAGAGGAATATCGAACTTGTTGCTGTTGTAACCCGCCAAGTCGCATCCTTCAATGAAGTCATTCAACATGGGGGCGCAGTCTGAAAACAA
>JBIKZA010000017.1:0-39992 GCA_044354975.1 Flavobacteriales bacterium | reverse complement strand
AACGGAGCGCCCTTCACGTCTGCATCGTAGATTCCATGGACCAAAGAAGATTCAATTGGAATGGGTATTCCCGGATTGATTAAAAACTTCGAGTCTTTAAATTCTGGAATTGTCTCTTGGGTTTGATCGGGGAAAACTTTTACAAAAGCTATTTCCACGATGCGATCTTTCGCAACGTCGGTCCCGGTGGTTTCCAGGTCAAGAAAAACCAGCGGTCTCTTTAAGTGAAGCATGTAATATTTTATTGAACCTTAACTTTAATGTATTGGTACTTTTCATACTCCGCACGATTCGCAACGGCATCGTTTTCAAACTTTTTACCTTGAACAACATTTACAGGTGCAGCGAATTTGAAGTCAACATTTTCAAGGTACCCATTCTTTAAAAGAGCCTTTGTCAATGCCGCCTGAGCATTAACCGAACGCTCGTTTGAAAGGATTTCGTTTGTCTTGCTGCTCAACGTAGGAACATAAGAGGCGCTACCTTCAATTTTGATTGTAACAAATGCTTTTTGATCAATCACCTTCTGACAGTTACCTATGAATTCTACAAACTCTTTTTCTTCGATTGAAAAATCACTTTTACCATAAAGGAAATAATGCGAGTATTCGGCATAGGTCTTATCCGCATCAATTTTTGTTTGAATCGGCTTTTCCGGATTGAATACAATTTCTTCCTTTTTAATTAACTGAATTTCTCGCGTGTAGTCATGCTTTTCTCCATCACAAGGCACCGATAATGATTCGCTCTTTAGCTTCTCTGTTCCATTCAAATAATCAATCGAATAAGTAGAACAAGGTTGAAGAACAGCTAAAAATTCACCGTTGTCATTCTTAGCTAAAGATTCTTGCTTTTCGTTACTCTTGGTATTTAATATAACCACTTTCAAACCTTCCTTCGGCAAATCCGTTCCCTTCGCTGGTTTGAAAACACCTTTCAAACTTGCCAATTGGTCTCCCTTTTTAACGGGCATCACGACTTCATAAATATCTAAATCACCCAATCCACCGTCTCTTCTTGAGCTGTAAAAAGCACGCTTACCGTCTGCCATTGGCTGAAAGAATATATCGTCATCAACAGTATTCAGCGGATAGCCCATGTTCTCAGGTGCACCCCAATTTCCGTCCTTGTCCTTTTTACTGACGAACAAATCGAAACCTCCCATTGTTGTGTGCCCTTTCGAAGCGAAGTATAAATATGCTCCATCTGGACTTAAGAATGGTGCATCTTCGTCATATGTTGTATTTATGATTGCTCCCAGATTTTGAGAAACTCCCCATGACCCATTCGCATTTCTGTCGCAACGATATATATCTCTCTTACCCTGTCCATTTGGACGATCAGAAACAAAATACAATTCATTTCCATTCGCAGAAATAGTACAGTGTGTTTCCCAATATTTCGAATTAATGTTAGAACCGAACTTTACTGGTGCGTTCCAAGTTTCTCCTAAGATTGTGGAGTACTTAACTTGACCATCTCCCAGACTATCTTGATAGATAAACAATGTATTTCCATCGGGAGAAACAGAGATTGTGGCATCGTGGTCATCTGAATTCAAATTCAACAATTCGGGCTGAACCCAATTTCCGTCTCTTCCTTTGAAAGCAACGTAAATATCATCGCGGAACTTATCTGTTTCAAAATCGCGAATGTTCGCATTGGTCGAATCCGGACGAAGACGACGGCTCGTGTAGAAAATACTGGTTTCGTCAAACGTTAAAACCGGACCAAAATCAGCATAAGAACTATTCAAGATTTCTCCTGCATTTGTGATTTTATAATTCTTTGGACTAGCTACTTGTTTTTTGGCTTCATTGTTCGTTTCAATGGCCCGGTTTATCTGGTTAGACAAACGGTGGTTCTTACTCACTAGACCCTTCATTGCCTCTAAACTTTCGGTCGATCGATCGAAGCGCATGTTCAAATGTTGGGCAATGGCGAGGTAGTACAATGCTTCAACAGGCGCGCCTTTCTCTTTTGGATCAAAAGGGTCGTAACTCGCATTAAGCTTTTTTGAAGTCGCTTTTTCCAAATAAATTAATGCATCCGTCTTATTGGTTTCTGTTTGAAGCAAGCAGTAACCCAATTTGAAGTTCACATTAACGTTTTCGGGATCCATGACTAACACGTTTCTCCATTCTTTCACAGCTTGGTCCCAAAATTTTTCTTCCATTAATTTATTTGCTTCCGCAAAGGCGGCAATAAATTCAGGGTTACCCAAATTCGAAGCCGCAAACGAATTGCTAATAGCAACAACTGCGACAATCAAAAGTGAAAAGAAACGAGTTTTCATAGGTGTTTTGTTTTCAAAAATTATATTTCACGATTTACATCCCACTCTTCCAAATAGTCAGCAACGCGACGAACAAAGCGCCCGCCTAATGCACCATCAACTATTCGGTGATCGTAAGAATGAGATAAGAACATCATATGTCTAATAGCAATGGCATCGCCCTGCGGTGTTTCTATAACAGCAGGCTTTTTGCGAATTGCTCCTACCGCTAAGATAGCAACTTGTGGCTGATTAATAATAGGCGTGCCCATTACATTACCAAATGAACCAACATTGGTCAAAGTATAAGTTCCTCCCTGAATTTCATCAGGAGTTAATTTATTTGCTCTTGCGCGTTCTGCCAAATCATTTACTTTTTTCGCAATACCCACCAAGTTCAACTGATCCGCGTTTTTAATAACTGGCACAATTAAATTTCCTGATGGCAATGCTGCCGCCATTCCAATGTTAATGTCTCCGCGCATGATAATGTTATTTCCGTCTACACTAGCATTCACACCCGGGAAATCACGAATAGCTTTCGCAACAGCTTCAATAAATATCGGAGTAAATGTCAACTTCGTTTTTGAGTTCGCTTCGAATTGCTTCTTCACCTTTTCTCTCCACAGCACAACATTCGTCAAATCTGCTTCAACATAAGAAGTAACGTGCGGAGAAACCTGCGTGCTCATGATCATGTGATCGGCAATGATTCTGCGCATGCGGTCCATTTCAATAATTTCGTCGTTTGGACCAACGGTTATGTTAGGACCTTTAACACGAGGGGCTTCAAATGAATTCGCAATTGGTGCAAAAGTCGATGAACCCGTTTGTACTGAAACAACTTTATTCCCTCTGCTGGAAATATATCCCATTAAATTTTCTTTGGTTACACGACCGTTTTGGCCTGTACCTGAAATGCTATCCAACTCCGCTTGGGAAACGTTTTCTTGCTTCGCAATGTTCTTGACCAACGGACTGTAAAATCTAAATGATGAAGAAACTACCGCAGCTCCTGAATCCACAGCCACAGGGGCTGAAGGTGCGGAAACTGTTTCTGAAGCGGCTGGGGCAGCAGGAGCAACTGGTGCTGGGGCACTTGCCCCATCCACCGTCTCAATAACGGCAATCACATGTCCAACCTGAACAGTATCGCCCACATTCACTCGACAAGAAACCAAGATACCGTCTTCTGGAGATGGCACTTCACTATTCACTTTATCTGTCGCTATTTCAACCAAAGGCTCGTCCGCGGTAACACGGTCGCCTTCCTTCTTTAACCAACTTAAAATAGACGCCTCTGCGACACTCTCACCCATTTTGGGTAACCTCAATTCTATTGTTGCCATTCTAATAAATTTCGCAACGAATTTAAGAAAAATAAAGGACTTGTCCTAATAGTCATTTTTTAGGTCTCCAAGACCTCAGACTTCCGTTTTCGATGGATCAAGAAAAACATCCAAAACCCAATAAAAACGATACCTTGCTGAAGTTCTAACATGCTTTCAAAAATGAAATGAAACGACACCCCAAGAACGAACATTAAAAAAAACAAGTCGTTTAATTCCAGGGCCCGCTTAAATCCAGCAACAAGCAGGACCAATAGCGCAAACAATCCAATCCAACCCCATTCCACTAAAATCTGCAAATACGCATTGTGCGCAGGATGAGAATGCTCTGCTGAAAAGTTCGCTCCTTTCAAAGTGTAACGTTCATTGAAATGCGATTTCCAATTTCCTGTTCCAACACCCAGCGGATAGTCTTGTGCGATTTCCCAAGCCGTTTGCCAACTCACTATGCGTTCGCTCGTGCTAGCCACTTTCTCTTCCTTCTTCACCTCTGTTATGCCCTTCGAATTCTCCATAGCTTCCTTGGCTCTTGCTGTTATTGGCGAAAAGCCAAAAAACAATAGCAGGAATGATATCATTGAAGAAGAAATAACAAGTACAGCCCTCCTTCTATTTTTTCCATTTCGAATCACATAAAAAACAAAAACAGCATAGAACAAAAACAACGCAAGAAATCCCGCGCGAGAAGCCATGAATGCCGTTTCTAAGGAAAAGAAAACAATTCCTACCCATAAGAATTTCGAATAACGCTTGCTTTTGGAATCAAGAAATTCCGACGCTAAAAAAACCATTGAAAGCAAATAGAAAAACCCCAAGTATGTCGGATGAAACGTCCACGAGAGCCTGCCATAAACAAACTCTTGCCAAAGTCCAGTTTCGAAAAATCTAAAAACCGCGTGCCCGTGACAAACCAATGCGAAGAAAACACATCCACTCACCAATGCCCACTGAAATTTCTTTAAGGCATTCAGAATAGAAGTTGAAGTAAATAAAAATAACAGCGGAAATGCGACGAACGAAATCTTGGTTTCAATCTCGGCTAAAGCAGTTTTGTGATTCCATTCATTCCAAAATCCCGAAAGTAAAAAACCCGACAAAATACCGAAAAGCAAAAAGGCCCAAAGGTTAAAACTTCGCCATTCGAATTTCCTTCCACCAAAAAATATTTGAACAACCATGGCTAAAAACGCAAGTGCTAAAAACACCGTTACGCCTTTCGAATAAACACTCATACAAAACACTCCAGCGGCCATGAACCACTCGTGAATGTTGTATTTCGTGACTGAAATGCTCATGCTTTGCGTTTCATTTTCAAATGCGGAATATCGTCTTCCAAATACATTTCACCCTCCTCTGCAAATCCCAATTCATTGTAAAACTTCAACAGATATTGTTGTGCTGAAATGGTGATGGTTTCCTTTCCCCAGATCCGTTCACATTGCTCCAAACACTCTCTCATAAGCGCCTTGCCCAGACCCGTTCCTCTCGAAGACAGAGAAGAACAAACACGGCCAATACTGATTTCTTTGTATGAAATTCCTGCTGGAAGTAAGCGCGCTGTGGC
Organism: Flavobacteriales bacterium; assembly: GCA_044354975.1. Taxonomy (GTDB): domain Bacteria; phylum Bacteroidota; class Bacteroidia; order Flavobacteriales_D; family Sanyastnellaceae; genus CAIZGX01. The sequence goes on along the minus strand of JBIKZA010000017.1, from coordinate 34,804 downwards.
ATGCACATTACCGCTTTCATCTTCAGCCCAAACCCATATGGATTGCTCGTCTTTTCCGTCCAAATCTTGATAAGCGCAGTTCTGTTCAACAACAAAAACATCGGACCGTAACGCAAGAACGCGATACATTTTCGTTGAAGGAATTTCTGAAAAAGGAGCGGTGTAAAATTTCACTCTTCGAAAATAACACAAATGCAGGAGAATGTGTAGTGGTATAATTGAACAAATTCAACGAACTTCGCGCCATGAATGTATTATCAGTTGAAAATGTGTCGAAGGCCTTCGGTATTCGTGAATTGTTTACAGACCTTTCTTTCGGTATTGAAGAGGGACAAAAAGTTGCGTTAGTTGCGAAGAACGGAACAGGAAAATCTACGCTACTGCACATGTTGGCCGGAAAAGATTATCCAGATGCCGGTAGAATTACATTCAACAAAGAAATCAAATGGGCCATTCTGCTTCAAGACGAAGCATTCGATGCCAACGGCACTGCCATTGACTTTCTCTTCGCGGCAGACAACCTCATGACGAAAGCCATTCGCGCTTATGATTTAGCTATTGCGACTGGAGACGGATTGCAAGAGGCACACGATATGATGGAGCACTCGGATGCGTGGGACTACGACGCGAAAGCAAAACAAATTCTAGGCGCATTGAACATCATTGACCTGAATCAACTCATGGGAAACATGAGCGGTGGTCAACGCAGACGTATTGCCCTAGCAAGAGTTTTGTTGGAAGAGGCAGACTTTTTAATTCTCGATGAGCCTACGAATCACCTCGATCTAGACATGATTGAGTGGTTGGAAGAATATTTAACGAAAGCGCGCATGACCTTATTCATGGTAACGCACGACCGTTATTTCTTGGAAAATATTACGAATGAAATTCTCGAGCTGGAAAACGGAGAGCTTTACAAATACAAAGGAAACTTCTCTTATTATCTTGAAAAGAAAGCAGAACGCGAGCAACTCGAATCTGCTTCACGTGATAAAAATTTAAACATCTTTCGTCGCGAAGCCGAATGGGCTTCTCGCATGCCACGTGCCCGCGGAACGAAAAGCAAAAGTCGGATGGACTCATTCGAAGAGTTGAAAGACAAATTGAAACGCAAGCCAGAAGACAGTGAACTAGATCTTGAGATTAACATTACCCGCATGGGTTCGAAGGTGGTTGAATTCATTAAGGCCACAAAGTCTATGGGCGATTCAACGGTTATGGACGGATTCGACTATGTCTTCAAATCGAACGAACGCATTGGTATCATTGGAAGAAACGGTTGTGGAAAATCAACCTTCCTGAACCTCATGACAAAGCGCATGGAGCCCGATGGCGGAAAGATTGTGAATGGAGAAACAGTGGTGTTCGGATTTTACGAGCAATCGGCTTCGAACTTAATTCCAGAACAACGACTTATCGAATGTATTCGCGATGTTGCAGATTACATTCCACTTGCAAAAGGCAAAACCATTAGCGCCTCACAAATGCTCGAGAAATTCTTGTTTCCGAAGCACATGCACTTCAACCGCATTGATCAACTGAGCGGTGGAGAACGCAAACGTTTACAGTTGCTTCTTGTGTTAATGAAGAATCCGAATTTCTTGATTCTCGATGAGCCGACGAACGACTTAGATGTGTTCACACTTTCTGCACTGGAAGATTATTTGTTGAATTTCCCAGGCTGCTTGGTTATTGTGAGTCACGACAGATATTTCCTCGACAAATTGGTTGACCATTTATTTCTTTTAGATGGAAAAGGAAACGTGCATGATTTGTTAGGCAGCACACTCGATTTCCGCGCCGTGTTGAGCGAAGCTTCAGCCAAGCGAGAAAGCCTTGCCGAAGCAAAGAAGCAAGAAGAGCCGGCCCCTTCCGTTAAAGAAGAAAAGAAAAAACCTACTGGAAAAATTTCATTCAAAGAGAAACACGAATTCGAAACACTCGAAAAGAATTTGCCATTGTGGGAAGAGAAAAAAGCTCAGCTTGAAGCTGAGCTTTTAAAAGCCACTGATCACATTCAGATGGAAAAAACCGCTCTTGAACTTGGCGCATTGTCTGACCAAATAGATAACGGAACCATGCGCTGGTTAGAGCTTTCCGAGATGATGTAAATCTTACGACTGTGCCTTGTGTCCGCGCATGTTCAAATGACAACGCTCACCTCCTTTCACAACCATTGAAACTTTTTCCACTGAAGTTCTGTTTTCTTCCAATCCCCAAGCATCGATATCGGTAAGAGAAATACTCTTCAGGAATTGATGCGCCTCGAAAATGAAATTCTCGTTCACTCCCAATTCATTTTCCACACTTAAATATTTCTGAAGCACTACGAACCGAACGTCGATACTGTCGTTATAGGAACCGTAAGGCTCTGGTTTTTGAATGCGATTGAAGTGATTCTTGGTGGCTAAATCTTGAAGAATAAAACAGAAGTAATTGTGAACCTTCGCCTGAACACGGAATCCCAATTTAATATTCACTTTTATTACCAAATCGTCTACAAGTTCTTGCGCTTCATACTCCATGGTATAAGGCTCATTCGTTCGATCTATGTGCACAAACCAGTAAACATCTGCCCTCTTTGGTGTTCCATCTAAAATAGAATCCATGACCAACTTTTCAACCTGATCCGTAAAACTTGCCTTGGTCATGTACACCAAATGCGTAGAATATTTAGGAACACTGACGTCTACTGAAAGTTTTCTGAGTGTTGCGATGTATGGATCTAATAAAATGAATCCGATATTGGCTGTACTAAATTTTCTGTAACGAACGGTGACGTACATAACCAGAAAAATTCCAAAGAAAGCAATGAGCATAACCCAAGCCTCTTTCATCTTTATGGAATTCGCTATCAAAAACGCACTTTCTGCGATTAAAAAAAGTCCTATAACCACTGAAACAAGAGTAAAATGAATGTGCTTTTTGTATACTAAAAAATACCATAGCAATACAGATGTCATCATCATAGCCATAATGATGAATACCCCATAAGCCGCCTCCATATGCGCAGACTCCTTGAAGTACAGCATTATTCCCATACATCCAGCCCACAATAGCCAATTCACGCTTGGAATATACAATTGACCTTTCGTTTCGGTAGGAAATTTAATGGCAACACGTGGCCAAAAATTCAAATTAATAGCCTCTCCAATCAAAGTAAATGAACCTGAAATAACGGCTTGACTTGCAACAATTGCAGCAGTGGTTGAAATAACAATTCCAGGTATTAAAAACCAATCAGGCATTACACCAAAAAACGGATTACGTCCTGACAATTCAGTCTGTTGCATGAGCCATGCTCCTTGACCCATGTAATTCAAAACCAAAGCAATTTTAACAAATATCCATGTCGCCCGAATGTTATTTCTTCCACAGTGACCCAAGTCGTTATACAACGCTTCTGCACCCGTAGTGCAAAGGAACACAGCACCTAACAGCCAAAAACCATTTGGATATTTCGTGAGTAAGTCAACTGCGTATTTCGGATTAAGCGCAGAAATTATTTCCGGATGTTGTAACGTGCTGTATAATCCAAGAATAGCCAACATCGAAAACCAAACTAGCATAATAGGCCCAAAAGCTACGCCTACTAATTTGGTTCCGTATCTCTGAATTGCGAACAAACCAGTTATTAATATCAATACAATAGGAAGTACAGGAATTCCATCATTCAAAACCTTCAAGCCTTCTACAGCTGAAGAAACTGAAATTGGCGGAGTAATAATTCCGTCACACAACAATGTAACTGCTCCTACCATTGCAATCCAAACCAGCCATTTCCCTTTTCTTTTAACTAAACTGAATAAAGAGAAAACCCCACCCTCACCCTTGTTATCAGCGAGTAGAGTAATCCAAATGTACTTTATTGTTGTTTGAATGGTTAATGTCCAAAAGACACATGATATCGCACCATAAATGAGCAATTCAGATATTGGTCTATCACCAACAACTGATTTAAGAACGTAAAGCGGCGATGTTCCAATATCTCCATAAATTATTCCTAAGGTAACTAGAAGTCCTGCGGCGGAAAGTTTGTTTTGAGTAGCTGTCATGTAAGGTTAATTCGAAGCGAATGTATAAGAAAATGAGTGTTAGGTGATTCACCACCTCAAAATAATTTTTCCTGAGCTCTTTCGGCTCTCTAAATATTGATGTGCTTTGGCTATTTCAGCGAACGAATATTCTCCGCCGATAATGGGTTTAATTTTCCCTGAAATGTGCATCTGAACCAACTGATTCAAGAGCGTTCCAATAATTTCCGGATGCTCATCTGCCACCCTTAACATATTTACTCCCAAGACAGATTGACTCTTTCCCAATAGCAGCAGAGGAATGAGTCTTCCCATGTCGAACACCAACTTCAACGTAGCCAGCTTCCCTCCCCACTTGCTCGTGCGATCTGAAAATCCGAACAACATGAGTCTTCCTCCTGCTCCCAACAAGCGCATGTCTTGCTTGAATGTCTTTCCACCAATGCTATTGAATGTCACGTCTAGTTTGGCATTTCCCAAGTGCTTTCGAATTTCAATTTCGTAATCGTGGGTATTGTAATTAATGGCAGTAATACCTTGTTTCGCTAATGCGTTAACCTTTTCATCGCTACCCACAGTTGCAAAAATCTCACAGCCCTTTTCCTTCAACAACTGAATCAACGCTGTCCCTACTCCACCCGCTGCCGCATGAATAAGCACGCGCTCTCCTTTTTTTGTTTGTTGAAGGAAATCACACATGTATAGCGCAGTCACATACTGTGTGGCTAAGGCACACGCCTCGTCTGAAGAAATTGAATCTGGAAGTTCTGCAATACCTGTAACAGCTGTGCAAACCTTTTCCGCATAACCACCGAAACGCGTTAAACACGCCACGCGTTTTCCAATCCAATTGGAAGAAACTCCTTCCCCAACGGCTTCCACCATTCCAACCACATCGTATCCCATAACCACAGGAGGCGCAGGAAGCGCGGGATACAATCCCTTCCTTCCCAACACATCTGCGAAATTCAAACCGGAAACTTCCACCTTCACACACACCTCACCTTCACCCAGAATTGGATCGGCGACTTCTTTGATTTCAAAAGCTTCATGAGCCTTTCCGAACTTCGTTAAATAAATTGCTTTCATTATTTCGTTGCGCCGTTTCGCTTCAGGATTGTTGTTTTTCCACTTGCTCGCTTAACTTGAATTTCATCTTGCCCGTTCACTTTCTTGTGTTGAATGGAAGAAGGCAAATCGCTCTTCATACTCGCCACATTCCAACCGGACGTAGGCTTTCCGTTGGAAGTGTAATTGTAAACGGTGCCGTTGGAACAACCGAAGAAAATTCGATAATCTTTTGCGTTGGAATAATCGGCCACGCACAAATTCGTGCAGGGCTTGGAAGAAAGTACAACCGGATAACCAACGACATTCTTTCCGTTAATGTCTAACATTTCCAATCGAGAATTGGTCAATATCAGTATTTGTTTCTTTCCGTTCTTGAAAGCATCTATCTGTTCCACTCCGCGTATCTCTGCAGAAAGCGTTACCGACCACGTTGTTTTCCCTCCGGAAATCCATTCGATTTTCGAACCTGAATATTTTACTTGTTCGGTCTTACCTGTGATATGATTCGTCACCGATTTCGTTTTTCCTGTTTCTACAACAGGCGCTGGAGCGGCTTCAACTGCAGGTAAAGCAGCTGTTGTATCCGGAACAACCACTTCGGGCAATTCAACTCGAACACCTCCCTTTCCAACCAACGTCACTTGCGTTCTTTCCCCAACTGGCGAATAATGCCACACGCGCCATCCGTTGCCCAGCTTGGGAGAGAGCGTGCTCGCGTATTTCAAATCACTTCCAGTTATGACTCCTCCAGTTGGCAAAGCAGGGAAATTATTTGTCGAAATGGATCCTGCCACTGCAAGAAATTGCTGATGCGCTATGAGCAATTCTTTCGACTCGGAGAAAAGAAAAAAGTTCTTGTAGCGAGTACCGTAATACTTCACCTCACTCGGATAAATTTTATCCATTGCAAATATCTCCGCTGCATTTGCTTCTCTAATCGGATCGACAGCCAATGAATCTGAAAACAAGACGCTCACATTCACACTGTCCGACTTTAAGCCTAAAGCGTAAATCATTCCACTCGTATCCGGAACGTCTGCCCCGAAATTCGCCATGGCCAATTCACCTGTGGCGTTTTCATTCAACCAGTCCAAAAGCGAAATGTTCTTTTTCGCTTCTTGATCCATGCGCAGACTCATGAATGCATTGCGGGCATCTTGCGGACGAAGAGAATCGAGATAAGTCAGCAAAGCCATAGGGCTTCCCGCATGCACTGCCTTGAACCAATAGTTGGTATTGGTTCTTCCATTTGTAAAAACGTTTTGAAAAGAAAATTTCGAATCATTAGTTGGAAGGTGCAACGGCGAACATTGAAACCCAGCTATCATCGAAGACTCACTTCCGTGAATATCGTCCAAGGCTGTCCATACCTGCTCTACCCGAAAATAATAATGACAATTTGAATCGAAGGAGGTCGTTCCCTTCACACAAGAAAAAGAGGGCACATCACTCAGTCGATTTTCTTCTTCCAACGGATTAATACTTCCGCTTCCATAAATCGCATAAGGTTCTTGAAATTGAAATTTCAAATCAGGAAATTTCGCATTCCATTTCGAAGCAATAGCTTCACCGTCCTTTCCATATCCAACTGGAAGAATTACCATATCATCTGACCCATTGTCTACGATCCATACCGACTGATTTTCGAATTGAAGCCCTTGAACATCGGCTGCAACTTCTTGAATGAAACGTACTATTCCATCTGACAAAGAAAGCTCTGTTGACCATTCCAAACCTTCACCCATTGAACTTGCATTCTTCACTTCAACTGCACCTGTTGAAACCGATGGGATGAACACCAAAGGGCTTGACCATTCCGCATGACTTCGATTCAGAAAATAATAGACTCCACCAATTCCCGCAGCGAGAATAAGGATGGCAAGCGCAAAGCGAATGGTGTGTTTGAATGGGTTCATGCTTCCTTACGAAAATAGATTTCGAATGGAAGTGATTTCCAACAAAAAGGGCTGTCTTACAACAGCCCTATGTTAATGAAATTTAGATGCAATTATTTCGAAAGTGCAATTCTTGAAATGACAATTTTCTGCACTTCACTTGTTCCTTCGTAGATCTGTGTAATCTTCGCATCGCGCATCATACGCTCAACGTGATACTCTTTCACGAATCCGTAACCACCGTGAATTTGAACCGCCTCAACCGTGTGCTTCATAGCCACAGTAGACGCGTACAATTTCGCCATAGCACTTGCTTCGTCGTAGTTCATTCCTTGGTCCTTCATCCAAGCCGATTTGTATACTAACAAACGTGCAGCTTCAATCTCCGTAGCCATATCAGCTAATTTGAAAGCGATTGCTTGGTGTTGTGAAATCTCTTTTCCAAATGCCTTGCGCTCTTTCGAATAAGCCAAAGCCAATTCGTAAGCACCAGCAGCAATACCTAAAGCTTGAGCAGCAATACCAATACGTCCACCACTCAACGTCTTCATAGCGAATTTGAAACCAAATCCGTCTTCACCAATGCGATTCGCCTTTGGAACTTTCACGTCATTGAATAACAACGTGTGCGTATCGCTCGCGCGGATACCCATTTTATTTTCCTTCGCCCCAACGATGAACCCTTCCATTCCGCGTTCTACGATTAATACGTTAATTCCTTTGTGACCTTTTTCTGGATCGGTTTGCGCAATTACCAAGTAAATAGAAGCTGTGCTTCCGTTGGTAATCCAATTCTTCGTGCCGTTCAACAAATAATAATCGCCCATATCTACGGCGGTAGTTCTTTGTGAAGTTGCATCTGAACCAGCTTCTGGTTCTGAAAGACAGAACGCTCCTATTTTTTCTCCGCTAGCCAAAGGCTTCAAGAATTTTTCTTTTTGCTCTTCGTTTCCATAAGCTTGAATACCGTAACACACCAACGAGTTGTTCACGCTCATGCAAACTGAAGTCGAGGCGTCTACCTTAGAAATCTCTTCCATGGCAATCGCATAGGACAACGTATCCATTCCGCTTCCACCGTATTGTGGATCTACCATCATTCCCATGAATCCAAGTTCCGCTAATTGCTTCACTTCTTCCGTTGGAAAACGCTGATGCTCGTCGCGATCTATAACCCCTGGTTTTAATACGTTCTGCGCGAAATCTCTTGCAGCAGCCTGAACGGCTAATTGTTCTTCTGATAATTCGAAATGCATGTTTTTATGTTTAGATCATTGCTAAATTCGGTGCAAAGAAACGAAATTAGGGGTGAAATAAAAAACCCTTCTTGCGAAGGGCTTTTTGATATTTTTCAGGTATGAATTTCTTATTGCAGAGGTACCATCACCAATCCATTGCTGATGTTAACCGTTGACGTACCACCGGAATTCTTTAGCGTTCCTGAGAAGGTGTAACGAATTCCACCTGGCGCTGGAGTAGATCTGAACTTAACCACATTTATTACAGCTGTTGAAGTTCCGAATGCCGTGCTGTGTGCAACAGCTGCATTGGTGAACGCCATAACACTCGCAGGGTTTGTTGCAGTAGCCATGTTAATTACTGAACCACTTACCCATCCTGCTACTGGCTGAGCCATCGTGAAGGCAATTGTTCCACCTTGAAGGGTTGAACCTGTTACCGTAACTGTACCACCCGCGTAGCTGAATGTACATGATGAAGCCACTCCCACGTGGTTAACACCGTTTGCCGTAAACGTAATAATTGTATCGCAAGCCATACAGTCAACTCCGCCACAGTCAGTCCAAAACTCACCTTGAGCACCACCGTCGATAATCCCGTTTGTGCAGTTACCGTCAGTAGAACATGGAGGACAATTGGTTCCACCGCAGTCAATTCCAATTTCAGTTCCGTTCATTAATCCATCTGTACACGTTGGACAAGCTTCGCAATATGCTCCACCGCAGTCAACTTGTGTTTCAGTTCCGTTTAAAAGTCCATCTGCACAAAGAGCAGCGCATGGTCCGCAGTTCGATCCACCGCAGTCAATACCCGCCTCATCACCATCTTGAATACAATTTGAACAAGGAGCACATGGTCCGCATTCTCCCCCACAGTCTACACATGTTTCACCATACTCTGGCTGCCAAATTCCATCGATACAGTGGTCACACTGCTCGCAGTTTGGACCTCCGCAATCGACCAATTGTTCCGAGTTATTCAAAATTCCGTCATAACAATTTGGTGGAATTTTGTTATCATCATTAAGACAGCCATTCAGCACAAACATTGTGAAAATGCTCATGAGCAAAAGAACAGAACGTAAAGATTTCTTCATTTCTTTAAAAGGTTTGGGGTACGAATATACGAAAAGACCGCATAAAATGAAAAAGGGTTGCGTGAGTTCTCAGACTAACTTTGCGCCAAATGAGTACCTTAAAAGAAAACATCTGGAAAAAACGCGGCAATTTCTCCTCTATAGAGATTAAAGAACTTGCTCAAAAAGCTTCGACCACCGAGGCTTTCGCTGAAATTTTACTTCAACGAAATGTTCTCACTGCTGAGCAAGCAAAGACCTTCCTTCACCCTGAAATAAATCAGTTGTTGGACCCTTTCGGATTGAAAGACATGGACAAGGCCATCGCCAGATTGGTTTCAGCCAAAGAAAAAAATGAGAAAGTACTTGTATACGGGGACTACGATGTTGACGGAACCACTGCTGTGGCTGTCTTCTCTAGTTTTCTAAAGCATGAAGGATTCGAATGCGATTTTTATATTCCGGATAGATATAAAGAAGGATATGGGTTTTCAACGGCAGGTGTCGAGTTCGCCCACGAAAATAATTTTTCGCTCATTGTTACATTGGACTGCGGAATTAAGGACTGTCCGCGTATTGAGCAATGCAATGAATACGGAATAGACGTCATTGTTTGCGACCACCACACCCCTGAAATTCTTCCTCCAGCCTTCGCCGTGGTGAATCCAAAAAGAACAGATTGCACCTACGAGAACAAAGGACTGTGCGGATGCGCGGTTGGATTCAAAGTCATTTGCGCCTGGTACATTCATCACAAAGAGCCGTTGGATTTTGCTTATTCCTTTCTTGATTTAGTAGCAGTTGCCACCGGAGCAGATATTGTTCCTGTCACTTCCGAAAATCGCGTCCTTCTCCATTTCGGTTTGAAGGAAATAAACACACACTTTCGTCCTGGCATCGCAGAGCTTCTCACAAACGCAAAGTATAGCGGAAAAGTTCTAAAGGTTGTCGATTTGGTTTTCTTGCTTGCGCCACGCATAAATGCAGCCGGTAGAATTTTTTCAGGAAAGCGAGCCGTTGAAGTTCTTGTCGCTCAAAATTCGGAAGACGCAAAAGTTGTCGCCGCAGAAATTGAAAAGAACAATTACGAAAGAAAAGGACTCGACCGAAACATTACACAAGAGGCGCTCGACATTATTGCTGTCGATCCCTTTTACGAAAACAGTTTCACCACGGTCGTGAAAAAAGAAGGATGGCACAAAGGTGTTGTTGGAATTGTGGCTTCACGAATCATTGAATCCTATTACAAACCCACTATTGTCCTTGTGGAAGATGAAGGCATTCTTTCGGGAAGCGTTCGTTCAATAGAAGGTATTGATGTGTACGACATGCTCTCGGCATGTGAAGAACATTTGATTCAATTCGGTGGACACAGCATGGCGGCGGGATTAAAATTAAAGTCGGAAAATTTTCTTGCTTTTCGCGAAGCGTTCGACAAAGTCGTACGCAAATTCACGAATGACATTCGAATAGAGAGATGTCATTTTTACGACACCGAAATTCAATTCGACCAAATCACGTTTGCGCTTTATGAATCGCTGCAGCCATTAGAGCCTCACGGACCAGAGAATTTACGTCCCGTGTTCCTTTCAAAAAATATTAAAAACGCAAGATTCACGAAACTCGTTGGCGCGCATGCCGATCATTTGCAATTGCATGTAAAACAGGCGGGGAATATGGCTGAAATGAAGGGTATTGCCTTCAAGATGAAAGATTGGGTTTTTCCAATTCTTGAAGGAAAGGAAATTGACTTGCTTTTTCAACTCAATGAAAACGTTTGGAACGGACAAAGCTCTATTCAGTTGGAAGTGCTGGATATTCGATTGAGTGCCTAACCTACTATCTTCGCAAAATGGAACAACAACGCACTGAGCTTTCTGCTCTCGGAGAATTCACATTGATTAAGCATTTGACGCAATACTTCCTTCCGAAAAACGAGGGGACTATTCGCGATGCCGGAGACGATGCAGCAGTGATGCAACCGATGGAAGGAAAACAGTTGGTGATGACAACCGACATGTTGGTGGAAGGAGTTCATTTCGATTTAATGTACACTCCATTAAAGCATCTTGGATACAAAAGCGTTGTGGTGAACCTTTCTGACATCTGCGCCATGAATGCGACGCCCACGCAGTTCACCGTTGGTTTAGCAGTGAGCAGTAAATATTCTGTGGAAGCTCTTGAAGAACTTTACTCTGGAATACTTGCTGCATGCGATGCTTACGGAGTAGATATGGTTGGAGGCGATACGACTACCATTCCAACAGGATGTGTCATTTCCATTACTGCAATTGGATACGCCAACAAAGAAGACATAGCTTTAAGAAGCACAGTGAAAGAAGGAGATCTACTAGTGGTATCGGGAGATTTAGGCGGAGCTTATATGGGGCTACAAGTATTGGAACGCGAAAAAGAAGTTTTCAAAAGTGCGCCTACTGCTCAACCGAGTTTAGAAAATTACGATTACATCCTAGCCCGACAATTGAAGCCTGAAGCCAGATTAGACATTGTTCAATTATTAGCTCAGCTCGAAGTTAAGCCAACGGCCATGATAGACATTTCAGATGGACTGTCTTCTGAGATTCTTCACCTTGCCGAAGAAAGTGAGTGCACCTTCGCCATTTACGAAGATAAATTACCCATTGCTCCTGAAACACGCGATGCAGCAAAAGAGCACAACATAGATCCGACAACATGTGCCTTAAACGGCGGTGAAGATTATGAATTACTTTTCACCGTTTCGCAAAACGACTTCGAAAAAATTAAGGGCAATCCAAATCTGAGTATTATTGGTCACGCCACTGAAAAAGCTGGTGAAAACCTGTTAATGACTATCGGCGGCGGTTCTGTTACACTCAGTGCTCAAGGCTGGAAGACGCTATAAAGGCATCCCAAACGAGCGAAATGGTTGCGTAAGATTCAGGCAATCGCGATGTGAGTGTATTTTTTGAACACCATTCTACCAACTCTATTTCCTCTTCTGTTTGAGGTATTAAGCTAGGTGAGCCCTTGCATTTCATTAGAAACCAAGTGCTGCGCTTCAACACCCATTTACCTTTTAACTCATAGGTATGAAAAGTATCCACCAGATGCTTTTCAATATGCATTCCAACAAGACCAGTCTCCTCCTCTACTTCACGAAGCGCACCTTCTTCATCGTTTTCTCCTTTTTCAATTTTTCCCTTTGGCAAGTCCCAATATCCTTTGCGCTTGATCATAAGATATTCACCATTCCCATTTTCAACCAACCCCCCAGCCGCATTTATGCTCTTATAGGTACCGAAATAGTTAACAAACTCTTCTTGTGAAAAAGTTAATGTACGACCAAGGTGTGAGACGACGTATTTTCGCGGCATGGAATCAAATATTGAAGTGGAATTACAAGTAGCAGATTATCTTTTGCAAATTAAAGCAATTGAGTTGAAACCTCAAGCACCATTCACTTGGGCAAGCGGATTGAAGTCACCTATATATTGCGACAACCGCAAAACACTCTCATTCCCTGTTTGCAGAACCCATATTCGTCAGCAGTTTGTAAATGCAATTCAAGAAAAATTCGGAACACCTGATATTATTGCTGGTGTAGCCACTGGAGGTATTGCTATCGGTGCATTAGTTGCTCAAGAAATGGGAATTCCATACGCTTACGTTCGCAGCGAGGTTAAAAAACACGGATTAGGAAATCAGGTTGAAGGCGTGGTAGAACCGAATCAAAAAGTTGTCGTTATTGAAGATCTTATTTCAACCGGAAAAAGCAGCTTGAGCGCGGTAAGTGCTTTGCGCGAAGCCGGACTGGATATTATGGGAATGGTGGCCATATTCACTTATGATTTTCAAATTGCGAAACAAGCGTTTCAAGACGCTGATGTTAAATTACATACACTTACCGATTACCACGCATTGCTTCAGCAAGCGCTGAAAAAAGAATACATCAGCGAAGAACAATTAAGCACGTTGAAAGTTTGGAGAGAAGATCCAGCCGCATGGAGCGCTGCTTTCCTTGAATCACATCCCAATGGCTAAATTCACAAGCAAAATTGTTGAAGTAAATGCCCCCATCTCAGAGGTGCACGCTTACTTGCAAAACATGGCGAACATTCAACGCCTGCTTCCGTTAGATAAAATTTCGAATTGGAGTAACACAGAGGATTCGTGTTGTTTTAAAATTCAAAATGTATACACCATCGAATTGAAACGCATTAGCGCAGTTTTAAACGATAACGATGCTGAAACCACTTTCGAGACAACTGATAAAAGTCCCTTTCCTTTTGTGTTAAAAGCAAAATTGAAAAGCAACGGAGCGTCGACCACCGCCCATCAAGATTGCGACGCTACCATTAATCCGTTTATGGAAATGATGGTGAAAGGTCCCTTCCAACAATTATTCGATTACATGTCGGAACGTCTAGCGAAAGAATTCGTTTAGTATATTCGTTTCATGTATAAAAGATTATTCGACTTCGCCTACGATCAATTGGAGAATCTTCCTCTTGACGTCATGTTCCGCAGCAAATGCAACGGAGAGTGGGAAAATTACTCGACACAAAAGTTTATTGATCATGTCAATCAACTCAGCAGTGGACTTGTAGAATACGGCCTTCAACCCGGACAAAAAGTTGCGCTCATCACCGATGCAAGCCGCACCGAATGGAACATTTGTGATCATGCCGCGTTACAAATAGGAGCCGTCGATGTTCCCATTTATCCAACCATGACCGAGCATGATATTCAATACATTTTGAATCACAGCGAGGCAACGATATGTTTTGTTTCGAACCTGGAACTACTCAACAAAATTCGAAACATTCGTCAAAACACACCTTTATTGAAAGAAGTTTTCACCTTCGAAAAAATTGAAGGCGCAAGACATTGGAAAGAATTACTTTCTTTGAATGAAGATTCTGCGACGGAAGTTCAAACGAGAAAAGATAAAATTAAGACCGAAGACTTAGCAACAATCATTTACACTTCAGGAACTACAGGACTTCCAAAAGGAGTCATGCTTTCACACAGCAACATTGCTTCGAATGTTGAACACTGCGTTGACAGATTACCTGAATTGGTAAAAGGACAAGCGCGTTGCGTGAGTTTCCTTCCTGTGTGTCACATCTTCGAGCGCATGCTGCATTACTTGTACATCGACAATTGCGTGAGTATTACACTTACGGGAATGGACAACATCAAAGACGATTTAATCGCGAACAAGCCCCATATTTTCACAGCAGTTCCTCGCCTACTCGAAAAATTCTTTGACGGAATTATTGCCAAAGGTGAAGCAAATACAGGAATTAAAAAATCTCTTTTTCAATGGGCTGTAAAGCTTGCGCTTCAATGGGAACCGGAACGCGCCAATGGCGGCTGGTATGAATTCAAGTTGAAGATTGCGCAAAAGCTTGTCTTCAGCAAAGTGAAGGCTGCCCTTGGTTTGACAGAAATTGGCGCCATAGCTTGTGGCTCTGCAGCGCTTCAACCAAGACTTGCTCGATTCTTTACAGCAGCGGGTATTCCAATTAAAGAAGGGTATGGACTTACAGAAACTTCTCCAGTTATTTCCGTGAATACCTTGCGCAGACCAAACATGTATTATCCAGGAACTGTTGGCACCATTATCCCTGAAACCGAAGTGAAATTTGCTGCTGACGGAGAAATATTGGTGAAGGGCCCGCAAGTCATGATGGGCTATTATAAAAACCCAGAAACCACCGCTGAAGTATTGAATGACGGATGGTTTAGCACAGGTGACATTGGAATAATCAAAGATGGTTTTCTAAAGATTACAGATAGAAAGAAAGAACTATTTAAAACCAGTGGTGGAAAATATGTTGCACCGCAGGTACTCGAAAACGCATTGAAAGAATCGCACTTCATAGAACAATGCATGGTCGTTGGCGACGGGCAAAAATTCCCTGGTGCTTTGATTGTTGTCGATTGCACTTTCGCAAAAATTCACTTCCCAGAATTGGCCGCTCTATCGAACGAAGAGATTATTCAAAATGAAAAATTAAATGCGGAAATCAAAGCGTTTATTTCAGAGATGAACAACGGATTCGGGAACTGGGAACAAATCAAAGGCATTCATTTAATTGCAAATCCGTTTACCGTAGAAAACGGAGAAATAACGCCTACGCTAAAGCTGAAGCGCAAAAAAATCCTTGAGAATTACGCAGACGCAATAGCACAGTTGTACGCATAACGCTGATGATTGAACTTGACATTGCCCTGCTCAAAGCCATAAACGGTCTCTTTACATACGGGTTCGACAAGACCATGCTTGTTATTAGCGGCACCGCAACTTGGATTCCGTTATTCGCCTACATTATTTGGCAATTGATCATCACGCACGGGAAAAAATTCGGCATCTATGCGATTCTTCTTGCTTCTCTTTCTGTGGGAATGAGTGACCTTGTTTCAAGTCGAATTTTCAAACCCACTGTGCAACGTTTGCGCCCTTCGCACACCGAAAAACTTCAGGACGAATTGCACTACGCGAAAGACAGTAACGGCAACGACTATCGCGGCGGGAATTACGGTTTCTATTCTTCTCACGCTAGTAATTTTGCAGCACTAACGTTCTTCTTGCTTCTGGCGTTACCAAGACACCATAGATTGCAAAGCATTCTCATACTCGCAACCATCCTGACTTCGCTTTCACGAATTTATTTGGGCGTGCACTTCCCAACCGATATTCTCATGGGCTGGTTCATGGGTGGAATGTTCGGATATGTATTCTACAGACTCTTCGCCTTCATTAAGAGATGAACGGGATAACAATTGGAAGAAAAAACGAATTAACTCTTTGGCTTAACACGTTGACGCACCTCATTCAAGTTCTCTTCTTTTTTAGCATTCCTTCGTTCCTGATTTGAAACGGTATGATAGGCATGTCCTTCCAAGAATTTAATTTGAAGATTATCCCAAGTTATGCGGTCGCTCATTTCTCCACATGCAGACATTTCAAGAAATAAATTTTCCGCAATTAAACTAAAGTCTTCTCTTCCCAAATAATCTACATCGGCGTCGCAAAGTATTTGTTCCAATTGATTCTTCGGCTTTTGGGGCATGTGTGTAGCTATTATGCAGCCCGTTATAGCATCGCATTCCTCGTATGTCAAAGTGTTTAATCCGCCTATGTTCTGAAAAAAGTCTACACTCGCTTGTTCATGCCCTGTGCGAACCTTTAAGAACCCAGTATCGTGGAACAAAGCCGCAATTTTAAGGATTTCTAATTCGCGTAGAGAAACACCCTCAAGTTTACCAATTGTTTGTGACTGCTCAATCACATCAAGGGTATGGCGAACATCATGGTAGTAATAATGTTTATTCAGCCCGTCTTTTAAGCGCTGAAGCACCGGTTCAAGGTGTTGCAAATAGAAGGCACTTAATTCTGTCATCAGGCAATTTATTGTGGTAAATTTCGTGAAATAAAACCACCGCTAAGGTGCATATTCTTTATTACTTTTGAACCACCGAATATGAAAAACATTAATCGCATTCTCATTCCCTTTGATTTAGGGGAAGATAGCACTAAAAAAAATAATTGATATGTCGAAGATTATTGTCCTTTCAGATTTCTCTAGCACATCCGATGTTGCTGGAAATTACGCGTGTGAAATATCAAAAACCCTTAAAACTCCTGTTGAAATTCTTCACATTGCCAAAGACAAGTCAGGGGAATCTGCAGCTGCAGAACAATTGAACAAGCAAATTGCTAAGTTCAAAGAAAACACAGGCGTTAGTGCTACCCCTGTCATTGAGTTTGGAAATATTTTCGATGTCATTCCGAAAGTAACAGAAGAGCTTACTGGAGAATTGGTAGTTATGGGAACTCACGGCATGCGTGGCATGCAGTTTATTACAGGCAGCAATGCGCTTCGAGTTATTACAGACTCTGACGCACAGTTTATTGTTGTGCAAGAAAATACTACTCAAACAGCGAATATTAAAAAGATTTTGGTTCCGTTGGACTTACACAAGGAAACCAAGCAAAAAATAAAGTTTGCAAGTGAACTGGCTTCTAAGTTCAGCGCAGAGGTTCACATTATATGTCCGAAGGAAACCGATGAGTTTTTAAATAACCAAGTGAAGCGCAACATGAGTTATGCTGAAGGGTATTTCAATGAGCGCGGAATTGCTTGTAAGACGAAAGTAACGGAGGAGGGAAGTTCTGGATTTGTGAAGGAGATTGTTAAATACGGTCAGTATGCTGAGATTGATTTGATCTGTATTTTGAATTTTGCTGGCGAACGATTGATCCATGCTTTTGGAGCAGATGCAGAGCAAAAGATAATTACCAACGAAGCTGGAATTCCGACGATGGTTATTAATCCGATTAGTGCAAACGTTGATGCCCGTAGCATCTTCGCGCAGTAGGATAAAAAAGATTTTGTAAGAAGTCTTGTTAATTCAAAAAGAGCTGTATATTTGCACCCCCTTAGGGTGCTAAAGAGCATTTCGGGGTGTAGCGTAGCCCGGTATCGCGCCTGCTTTGGGAGCAGGAGGTCGTAGGTTCGAATCCTGCCACCCCGACAAAGAAAAGACAACTCGGTTGTCTTTCTTTTTTTACAGATGAATGATCTCGTAGCTCAGTTGGATAGAGCATCTGCCTTCTAAGCAGACGGCCAGGGGTTCGAATCCCTTCGGGATCACGAAGAGACAAAAAAGTCCTCAACGAAGTTGGGGACTTTTTGTTTGAAGGAATTCGGCCAAGTTTACTTGAGAACATTCAAATTGCACATTCGGTTGTGCATTTAGCGCTCCATTCTGCACATTCAGATGTGCAATTTTCAAAATAACACTATTGACCCCTCTCAAGAATCGAATCGATGCAGCTCAAATGCAAAAACAGAAAAAAGATAGCGCCCACAATGGGAAGTAAAAACAATATCAAGCGAACGACTCTATTCGAGTGATTGAAGGCTATAATGCTAATTATCGCCATTACCAGTGGATAAAAAGCAATTAAATCGAATGTTACTGTCTCGAATTGTTGCGCATGAACTCCAAATGGACACCATTCATTCAGCGTTTCATTTCCATCTAAATTTCCCCATCGAACGCGATGAATGAATGAAAAATGAGTGAAATAAAAAACAACAAAACACAGTAAATACAAAAAGTAGAAAACAATCAAAAGAAGAATGCTCCTTGCTGTATGCGCAAATCTTGCGATTACATTCGTCGGTTGCTTTAGTTCTGAATTTTCAGTTTTCGGGAAGAACCACCCTTGAAACTTAATGATGGATACCATTGCAATTGAACCCAGGACAGTATACCCCCACCCAATTAGCCTATACTCTTCTCCATCTCTAACAATTAAAGAAATTCCTGCGAAGAGGCAGAAACTGCCCAACAGCAAAAGGGAATAATAAAGCAGCCCTCTAATCCACGGGCTTCTGAAAACTCTAATCACAAAGGCTTTGAAATCGCTGCCATTCATTGATACAAGGGCATTAAATTTTCATTCAAGATGAAGAACAAACATAATCCTTCAAATAGAACTTTCACATACGGCATTGTAACTAGAAATCGATGCTAAACTGCGTGGCTGGTTTCATTCCTGCGGAATACAACAGGGATAAAAAAAATCGTCAAGCCAAATCGGTGACTTTAATAATTTCCCATTTTTCGATACTTTTGAATAACCTTACTATCCACTTTATGTCGAAAATTCTTGCACTGATAATTTTCTGTACACTCTTATTAAACGGATGCACCATTGAAAAAAGAAAATACTCCAGCGGCTATCACACCACATGGAACGTTCAACATCTATTCCCGAAGGGAAATAGCGCGAATCAATTTCAGCAGGAAGAGAGCAAACTTTCCCTCACGCCAAAGCCTCACTCAAAAAATGAATCTGCACTTCACCCTATTTTTCCTGACTCCATCGAAAAACAAGAAAGCGGTGAACAAGGTCCCTTGAGCATAGATTCAAAACATAAACAACATCGCCCTGCTCCTTCCATTTCAGATACTGTTCCCAAGGTTAAGAAGAAGGAACAAGAATTACCGAATACAATTGAACTGAAAGATCAACTTCAAATAGACAAGAAACTAGTTGCACACTCCTGGTTGGTATTACTCATTAGTGCGGTTACTTTCATTGGAAGTATAGCTATGCTTTTAGGAACAGACTTTGAGTTTGCTTTTGTTCTATTGACTCTCGGAGGTTTAGGAGGCATTGTTTCAATAATTCTTATTATCGCTTTTACTCTTTTAAAAAACAAACATAAGAACCAAATAAAATTAAATCAGAAGCGTCATGAACTGGCGATTAATCCTTCTAACCTCGAAAATCACAAAAGCAAAAAAGAGATTGAGAAAAGACTAGCTGAAATTGATCAAATACTGAAAAAGCTCAAAACAGTCAGAATAATTTCTGGAATACTCTCAATCCTTACTTTGTCACCATTATTTCCTGTTGGAATTGCAAGCCTTGTCGTTTTTCTAATTGCAACATCGAGAAGAAATAAACTTAATGGAGAGCGTTACTTATTGCCCTATCAAGAAGGCGAAACACTGACTAAACCTCCAATCTCAGAGGAGGAAAAAAACTTACTGCAAAAGCGATTAGATAAACTTACTCGGAAGATTCGAATTATTAAAATATTAATCACCACAAGCGCGATTATTGCACTCATGCTGTTATTATTTCTTTTGACTTCAGGTTATTCTTCAGCCGCCATCGGGGCCCTAGAAATTTTTATTTTGTTGCTACTCCTTTTCATGTCGATTCAAATTATTCAAAGGAATAAAAAAGCCAAAATCGAAGACAGACTAAATACCACCAGTTAAAGTCGGTGCACAAAATCACTCATCGATTTCCGAACCTTCTTCGCGTTGATTAAATAATCCTTTTCCGGATTGCGATATCCGAGTGGAAGTAAGAGTACGGACTTCAACCCCTTTGATTCCAAATCTAAAATACGATCAACTTCTGCTGGAATAAATCCTTCCATAGGCGTGCAATCAACCTCTTCCATTGCGGCAGCAAGCATTGCAATTCCCAAAGCAATGTAAACCTGCTTAGAGGCGTGCTCGAAATTCACTTCGGCAGAACGAGGAACATAACCATTCAAAATGGAAGCGCGATACTTCTCCCATCCTTCACTCTTTACACCGCGAACTTCATTCACCAAATCGAACCACGCGTTAACACGATCAGCTGTGTAGGTGTCCCACACAGCAAAAACCAAAAGATGAGAACAATCTTCAACCTGACTTTGGTTGTGAGCTGCAACTTTCAATTGAGACTTCAACTCCGGATTTGTAATAACCAGCAATTCATAAGGCTGCAATCCGGTTGAAGACGGAGACAAACGAATAGCTTCTAAAATTCTTTCAATCTTCTCATCACTCACCTTTTCCCCATTCATGGCCTTCACCGCATATCTCCATTGCATTGCTTCTACTACATTCATATTGCTCAATTTTTGTACATTCTAAAATCCTAAACAACAAGATTTCTAACTTGTTTTCAAAAAACATGATTTACTAGAATTCTATGCGCCCAATAGAACTTTCTCAAACACCTCAACGGGTTGAGCACCAGACACCGCCGACTCTCTGTTGAAGACAAAGTATGGAACTCCGCGCGCACCAAACTGTTGCGCAGTATATGCGTCTTCATTCACCGCCTCTTCAAATTCACTGGATTGAAGCACACGAAGAACATCTTCTTCATTCAATCCAACAGAAACAGCAACGCGAATCAAATTCTCTTCTTCATTCAAATTCAAATTATCGGTGAAGTGGGCCTTTAGAAAAGCTTCTTTCAACTCAGAACCCTTTCCTATAGACTTAGCAAAGTGTAAAACACGATGCGCGTGAAAGGTATTCATGACATAAGATGTTCTCAACTTCATATCTAATCCGACCTCTTTCGCCATGGATTCAACATGAGACATCATACCGTTAACTTGCTCAATAGACATTCCCTTCTTTTCAGCCAAATGATCCACCACGGAAGCACCCGCATCCTCGGGAGTGACAGTAGAATCCAATTGGAAACTCTTCCATTCAATCTCGACCGTCTTTCCTGTTTTCGCAATTGCCTGTTCTAAATGACGTTTCCCGATGTAACAAAACGGACAAACGATGTCGCTCCAGATTTCTATTTTCATCTTGCAATATTAAGCACAACTTTGTGCAGCAATCTTGTGAAACATCTTTCGAAGAATCTTGTGAAACATCTTTCGAAGAATCTTGTGAAACATCTTTCGAAGAATCTTGTGAAACATCTTTCGAAGCATCTTGCTTGCATCTTTCGAAGAACCTACCCCTCCAGCTCCTTCAAAATCTTGTTCACATCCTCTTCCGTTGAAGACAACTTCGTCTTGCAGATGGCGATAAGCTCTGCCGCTCGCTTCACCTTTTCCGAAAGGATGTCCACTGTGATTTGTCCCAATTCAATTTCTGTAACTATTGCTTGTAGCTCTTCAAAAGCACGAGCGTAATTCACTTCTGTTTCACTCATATGTTTATTCTTTAATAGATTTTATTGTTCCGCTGTATAATAGAGTTGTTATCTCTTCTCCCGAATTCACTTCACTCCAATCGGTAACCGCTTTACCCTTTACCAAGGTTATACTGAATCCGCGTTTCAAGACATTTCTCGGATCTAGCAAGCGAACACTGTTCTCCAGTCCGTTTACAGACATACCATCTTTCGACAACCGAATGATTGTTCGGTTTTTCAATTCTTCATTCAATTTTGAAACGGATACACGTCCTGCCGTTAGCAGCGTTCTGGCGTCATTCGCAAGTGACTTTGATAGTCCTTGAACATTTCCCTTTTCATTGGTCATATGCTGTAGCGAACCCGCTCGAATTCCAACACGAAGCGTTTCAACTTTTGAATTGTTCTTTACCAAGGTTGTCTCAACAACTGACCGAAACAAAAGCACAAAAGCATGTAACTTCGATTTTGTTTCGGACAGCAGACGCATGGATTTGTCTGCCAGAGCCTCTTCCGCACGTTGAACAGGCATGGAGAAATTATGAAATTGCTGAATGAAATAATTACCCAAGTCTGTCGGCGTGATCAAATTCTTGAACGCAACCATATCGGCTACAGACTCGTTCACACGGTGACCAATACCTGTAAGTACAGGGAGCGGAAACTCAGCTATGACTTTGCAGAGGTTTAAGTTATTGTAACATGCTAACCCAATATCACCGCCTCCTCCACGAACTATCACCACAGCATCGAAGTGATGCGCTACTTTTCGAATACGATTTAGTTGATTAGTCAGATCAGCGACTGCTTTATCGCCTTGTAATAACGAAGGAAAGAGCATGTGAAAGAATTTGTACTTCCAACTATTGCCATCTATTATGTGCGTGAAATCTTGATAACCATTGCTATTGGCAACAGATATGATTGCTAACCGCTGGGGAAGCAGGGGTAAAGACTTTTTTCGATTTAAATCGAAAATGCCCTGTTGCTTCAAAGTGAGAATACTGTTCTGCTTCTCTTGTTCTAAATCGCCAAGCGTATAACTTGGGTCAATTTCATGAATGGTCAGTGAAATGCCATATTTCGAATCGAAACCAACTGAAACGTTCATAAGCACCTTAATACCATCTTTCAAAGGCTCTTGAATGGCTTGTATGAAATTCTGATTAATACGCTCAAAGTCGTTCTTCCATAGATTAGCGCGCATTTCAGCAACAATGACTCCGTCTTGCTTTTCAACCAATTCCGGATAGGCATGTCCGCTCTTCGGATAAAGATTCAGCTTATTCATTTCAGCAACTATCCAGTAACGGCCATCGAATGCGGACTCCACTGCTCTATGAATGCTTTGAGTAAGTTGAAGAAGGGTAAATGTTTTTTTAGGGGCTGACATAGGGAAGTGAAATTAGGACGAAAATTCACCTTCCGTCCCATTGTGGATAATTATTTCACCGTGCCAAAAAATTTATTTTCAGTCGAATTTTATTTGAATTAATTACGCAAGCCTTATCATTATTGAAAATAAATATTTTTTAACATAGGTCGAAGCGATTCGTTTTTTCAACAGTTAAAAACTATTTGTCCTTTCGCGCGAGAAGTCATTCTACTTTTGATATCCCGATTTGAAAAAATCACCCCGTTTTATTTTTTAACCGCTCAACTCCTTTATTTACGGCACTTCCCGCACATACAGGAACAGCCACCGCTTTGACTTTTTTTTCGTGCAGCACCACTGCACACCTAACAAATACTTTCGCCAAGAAGACTAGAAACTATGCACAAAATATTCATTCACGCTGAGAATTTCACTGTATTTCAAGAAAAACAAACCTGGGAAATTGGACGATTAAATTTCCTTTACGGAGAATTAGCAACAGGAAAAAGCAGCTTAATTAAACTCCTTGAATTATTCCCGAGTAATGATCAGGAAATGAAAGAAGTGAAATACTTCCAGTCGTTCGGTCCTTACGCCAATTTCGAGAACATCTTACACGACAAGAGCAGACCTTTGAAGATTGGCTTTGAGGTACGCGCCGAAATTGGTGTGTTCACACAAACCTACGAATTCAAACCAGCTGAAAAGAAAAAGGAAGCGATACTCTCCAATTTCAAAATCATCTTCAACGAAGAACTTGTCTTTGAATACGCCGATGGCGATGGTCAGCTCTTTACACTTCCGACGCTGAATCTTTTCGAAGCAGCAAAGGACTTCCTTTCAAAACAAGAAAAAAATGTTCCACTTGCTGAGGATTGTCCAACGCGATCTGAATTACTTATAGCCGTATTCCGATTAGCAGATGATTCCAATTTCATTGGTCAAGCCGAGCGCGAATTCTTCCAGCGAACCCCTGCTCTGAAAATGAGAAAAAAAGAACCTAAGCCAGAAAGCGATCTTCCCTTCGAAGATTTTTTCTTTCAACTCTTTGAAATAACTGAATTCAATAGCCTAACCGAATTCGCCGAATCCCTCTCCTGGTTTATTCGTCAATGCTTCTCAACGCTGGGACTTTACTTTCAAAGAAACCTCCTTAACACCACGAAGAATTACAATCGCTTCACACCTACTGCATTTAAAAATATTGAAGACGGTTTTAAAAAACTCGATGAATTTGAACTTTTCTCCGACGCGAAAAAGATTACACCGATTTTTAAAGATTTCAGATTGCCCATGCCTATTAAGTCCGAGGTCAATGACAGCGAAGGAAACAACTACGGTTACTCTTACCTCTTCGAATATGCGAACAAGAAGCGTGTTCAATACTACCAACTGAGCACAACAGAACAACGAAAAATTTTCCTCCTCACGCAGATCATCGCGCATCAGGACATGCATTGTGAATTCAATTTTCACAATGACCACGGCTGGATGTACCTAGATAATTTAGAAAACCTCATACCTGTTGCCGAGCTAGGCACCTTTATAAAAAATCTCTTGAAGCATTTTCCGAACTACAATTACTTCTTTGAAACGCGAGGAACACACATTGAAACTCTGACCAAAGAACTCATTCGTTCAAAGAAAATAACGAAGTCAGATATCCGGATTTATCACTTCATAAAAAACAAAAAAAATCATACTTCACATGTAAGTCAACACACGGTTTCAAAAAGAAACGAAGTCTTCCCTTCGCTCTACAACACCAATAAAAACAAAGGAAACTGGAAAAAGAAAATCCCTCTTCAACTTCACTTCAATTAAAAAAACAAGGTTGTTAAAACTTTACTTAGCCTTGTTCAACACCACATCTTTGCGTAAATAATTAAACAAAATGAATAAACAAAACGCCACCCACTACCACATTGTCTTGGACAAAAGTGGAAGTATGCAATCACATTACAAAGAAACCCTTGAAGGGTTGAATGAAAAGCTTCATTCAATAAAAGCCATTCAAGAGCGCAACTTAGATCAGCCGATCTATGTATCTCTAACTCTTTTCTCCGACAGTCCTGAATTGGTCTTTGAAAATCTACCTGCAGCTGAACTGCCTGTGTTAACCGAAAAAGATTATGTCTTAGACGGCATGACCGGATTGCTCGACGCTATCGGCACAGTCATCAACCGCATGAAGTATGCAGTTGGACGTGACCTGAAGGAAAAGAACGGAACGGTTATGATTGTTATTTTCACCGACGGTGGAGAGAACGCATCACGTATGTTCAAATACCAAGAAATCTCTTCTTCGATTAAAGAATTAGAAGCAACCGGAAACTGGAACTTCGCTTTCATTGGAGCAGACATAGATGCTTGGGGAGCCGCGAGCAGATTGAACATGCAACAATCACGTGTATATTCCTCACAAAAAGCCGATATCAAGGATACCATGAACTTTGCCTCTGAAGCTTTAGAGAATTCCATACGTCAAAAAAGATCTGGAAAAAATTGGGAAGGTTTTGGTGAGTTTTAATTATTAAATTTATCGTCATGCGAACACGGGTTCATTTATTAAAATCAGAAGAAGTAGACCAAGCTGCCTACCAGGAAATTTTGCAACAACTGCAATCGTTTTCGGGTCCGCTCGAATTTATGTCTACAATAGATGAACCCGTGTTTGATGACGATGAAAGCACGTCTTTCGAAACAGACCAGAAAGATATTCGAGACACTTCTTTGAACTTACCAAATGAGATGCTCAGTCAGCATAGGGTGATTTCTTTAAATAAACAAATGTTCTCAGAAAGAGCGGAATACATGGAAGCTCCGCCAAGACTAACAAGATTAAAATGGGAAGACATCTTTGATCAATGTAAATTATTCAGAGAATTCAATGACATATCAGAATTTGAATTTGTCATTTTGCTTACCGACAAAGGCAATGAATTCAATTGGTTTGCAGCGCCTGACCCAAAAGGAGGAAGAAATGGATTCGTTCAAACTTCAGGACTCGGATTTTACTTACCTGGATTTTCGAGAGCGAGCATCGTTTATTTAATCACTACGCATCTACTTCGTCACTACATGTTCTCAGACATTCGTGAAATGTCTGAAGGCGTGCATCAAACATCGGTTGGATGCATGAATGATTTTTGTGGGAACAAAGCAGAACTTATTCTAAAAATTCGCACGGCAGATTTGTGTTCCGACTGTGTGAAGCAGTTAGAGAATAAAAAAGTTGATCCTCTTCTCGCCAATCAAGTATTTGAAATCATGGAGACCATGCGCAGCGAAATCTTATTCAGAGATCGCTACTCCTTGTTGAAGAAACCGAGCCGCATGAACATCGCTGGTCCTAACTTCACCATTCGGTTCCCAGACCTTGCGAACATTGAATTAAAACTCGACAAGATTGAAAAAACAATCTACTTGTTCTTCCTCGGCAAGCCGAAAGGAGTGAAACTTAACATGCTCGACGAACATCGCGAGGAACTCACTGAATTGTATTTGAAAGTCAGTCCAACTTCGGATAGAACAACGGCTACAAAAAGAATCAACGAACGCACCGACAATGCACATACTCAAAAAATAAGTGAGACCATTTCGAAAATCAGAAAAAAAATCAATGATTTACTTGGAGATGAAATGGGAGAGCATTACATCATTGCTGGCGCTAATGGGGAAGTGAAAAAAATCGGCGTTGAAAGACATTTGGTGAGTTTCGGCGGGAATTAATTTCCCATTAATACCACCATCCCCACCAGCAACAAAAACGATATCACATTCACCACAATTCCAATGGTGAACATATCCTTCGCTTTTACCCAGCCCGTGCCGTAAGCAATCGCATTCGGAGGAGTACTCATCGGGAACATGAAATCACAACTTGCAGCCAGCGTTACCGGTATTGCCCATGCAGCTGGAGACATGCCATTGGCCTGAGCCAAAACCCCCACAATAGGGACGAAAAGTGTCACCATTGCCAAATTGCTCATAAGCGCCGTAAGCAAAAGGCCAATTCCACACAGCATAATCAGATACGCCGTTGAACTTCCAACATTCACAACAGCCAACCACTGGGCCAGTCGCTCCAACAATCCAACTTCCTTAAACGCCAGAGACAAAGCTAGTCCTCCTCCAAACATCAACAACACTCCCCAAGCCAATTTCTCAGTGTCGTTCCATTCCAATAAGGCGACCGAACGATCATTCGGGTCATTTGATTTATTCGGAATGAAAAACAAGGACAGTCCAAATGCTAAGGCAATCCACGTATCGTTAAAGGCTGGAATACTTAAAAATGTTGAAATCGGCGATTGGAAAATCCAACAAAGAACAGCTCCCAAAAAGACCAGCAACACGCGCTTTTCAGATTTCGTTATGCCGCCCATTCCCTCGCGAATGCTATGCAATTCAGCATGCGCGCCTTCAATGGTTTCCTTCCTTTTAAAATGAATTTTAGAAAGAACAAGAAATACAAGAAGCAACAATACCAACGAAAACGGCACGCCATATTTCATCCAATTCAAAAATGAAATCTCTTCACCAAACTGCGCCTTCACAATTCCAGCAGCGGCGACGTTCGGAGGAGTTCCAATTAAAGTAGCCATTCCGCCTATGCTGGCAGCATAAGCAACACCCAATACCAACGCTCGTTTAAATTTCGCTTCGTGATTGTGCGTCGCAAGCAAATGCGCCACAGATGCGGCAATAGGAATCAACATCATCGCTGTTGCCGTATTGCTAATCCACATGCTCAAGACATAAGATGAAACCATAACGGCAAGAAGTATCCGCGCCTTCGCGTTACCCGCTAAATCGAGTAATCGAAAAGCTATTCGTTTATGCAACCCGTGTTTCTCAATAGCCAAAGCCAACAGAAATCCACCTAGAAATAAAAAAACAAACTTATCGGCGTAGGGCACTACCACCTTTTCCATGCTCATGACATTCGTCAAAGGAAATATCAAGACAGGAACCAACGCCGTAACAGCCATCGGAATCGCTTCAGATATCCACCACCACAGCATAACTAACACAGTCGAAAGAACTACCCGTTCATTCCAGGTCAACCAATTCGGCAGCCCAAGAGTAATCGCACATGCAAGAACTACAGGAAGAAATAAATTTATTTTTCGCATGGACGAATTTAACAACTCTTCAATCATTTTATGCGATTTATATGAATATGCATTTGTCTATCCATTAAAAAACTAGTCTGAAATTTAATGCTAAAACAATGCAAACTAAATTTCTCAACTTCCGAATCGACAAACTAACTAGCTCGATAGAAAACCGAGTTTCAGGCGAGATAAAGGAAACTAAAACTTTCCTTGTTTCCAGAAATGAATTGAATAGATTCAACAAGAAAAACAAATGGTTTTTTAGCTGGAAAAACCTTCAAAAAGATTATCCCGATTGCTCAATCTACAAATTAACTACGGCCGACTTCGAAGAAGAGACCCAAGGCTTGATTGCATTTGAAAATAGATCGAACTTTCTATTCATTATCTTAATTGAAAGCGCGCCTTCAAATAGAAAACCCAATAAAAAATATTTGGGTGTTCTTGGAAATCTTGTTGCTTTTATTTGTAAATTGTCTTTTGAAAAAGGATATAACGGAGTAGTTGCTTTTGATGCTAAAACTAAGTTAATTGATCACTACAAAACAGCACTAAAAGCTGTTCATATTGGACGAGGAAGGATGATCATTAACTCTTTAGAGTCGCAAGAACTCGTTGATAAATACTTCAATAAAAATGAATAAAAAAAATCTCAAAGAATACGCTGAATCATTCATGAAAAGCAAAGGCAAATCAAAGTCCATTGATGCCTTGACTGTTGCTTATATTAAAAAAATGAAAAAGCTAGAAGCTAATAAGGTTAGTACAACAACTGCTTCTTAGAAGCATTCTTCCAACCTGCTTTGTACTCAGCATCGACGAAGTAGATTTTCAAATCAGCCTTGTACTCGGCATCTTCAAAATATATTTTCTTAGTCGCTTTGTATTCCGCATCTACGAAATACCAACGTCCATCATTACTTCCCGCCTTGTATTCCGCGTCTTCCTTATAAACCAATAAATCTGCTTTGTACTCGGCGTCCACAACATAAACTTTCACCTGCGCTTTGTATTCAGCATCTACTGAATAAATCTTTTGAGCACTTGCACTCAAACCAAACACGCACAATGCAAAAAGGAGAACTATCGATTTCATAACGGTATTTTTTGTTTCAACGAAGATAAACAATGCTTCGCAAGATTCTGCGAAAGATGCTACGCAAGACGCTTCGCGAGACCTTTCGCAGAATCTTGTAACACATCTTACGAAGTATCTTGTAACACATCTTTCGTAGAATCTTGCAAAGCATCTTACGAAGTATCTTACGAAGTATCTTGCAAAGCATCTTTCGAAGCACATATCTTTGCCCCGTGCTGAAAAAAAATCAAATACTCGATATTAAAATAGACCGCTTTGCCTTCGGAGGCAATGGCATTGGACTATTGAAAACCGACAAAGGCGATTTTACCGTTTTTGTTGAAAATACATTCCCAGGACAACTCGTTCGCGCGCAGGTGATCAAGCCCGACAAACGATTTGCGAATTGCAAATTGGTTGAAGTCCTTGAGAATTCACCCGATGAAATTGACCTGCCTTTTCAGCGTATTCCCGGCGCACCCTATGCCGCTTGGCCCATAGAGAAACAACACGAAGCAAAAAAAGATTCTTGTCTTCAATTGTACAAACGCATTGGGAAAATTGAGAACATAGATGAACTCTTCGACGAATACATCGATTCTCCTTCCGTTTGGAACTACAGAAACAAAATGGAATATAGCTTCAGTGCTATACGCTACGACCTTCCAACCAAAACGGAACTCGATGATTTCGGATTGGGTTTCAAACACAGAGGTACTTGGTGGATGGTGGAAAATCTAGACGCTGAATCAGGACTCTTCGATGCGACATTCGAGAATAACCTTCATCGCATTCGCACCTTTTGCATAAACAGCGGACTTCCTGCTTGGCATCCACCAAAGCGTGAAGGATTCTTCCGTTATGTTGTGGTTCGGAAATCATTCACCCACGACCTTCTTCTGATTAACCTTGTAACTTCATCTGTTGGACTTGAGCAGTTCGATCGCGATGGATTTGTTCAACTTGTTTTAGATATTTTGGGTGATCGCTGCGGTGGGATTATTCACACGTTGAATGATGACACAGGCGATCGCGCAGAACCTCTGAATGGCTCATCACTTGTCCTCTTCGGAAATTCAGAAATAGAAGAAATTCTTTTGGGATTAAAATTCAGAGTAAACATGAAGAGCTTCTTTCAAACCAATCCGAAAAGCGCAGAGAGACTGTACACCAAGGCCATAGACTATTGCAATCCAGCTGAAGTTCCAAATGGATATATTCTCGATCTGTTCTGCGGAACTGGAACAATAGGACAACTCATTGCGCAAAAAACTTCCCTGCCCGTTGTTGGTGTTGATATTGTGGAAGCGGCTATTGAAGACGCAAAGAAAAATGCAAAAGAAAACAACGTTTCGAATGTTGAATTCTTCGCTGCAGATGTAGGGAAATTCTTGTTGGAACAACCGCAATTTCAAAACCAAATAAACACGTTGGTGCTCGACCCACCTCGTGGAGGCATTTCACCAAAGACATTACGAAAAGTAATCGGACTCGATGCGAAACGCATCGTCTACATTTCCTGCAACCCTGCCACACAAGCAAGAGATTGCGAGACACTGATTCTTTCAGGATATAATTTGAAGAAAATTAGTTTCGTCGATCAGTTTCCACACACCTCTCACTTAGAGGCGGTGGCACTGTTCGAAAAAAATTAATTTACCGCCTCGTCGTTTTCGAAGAATCCTTTAAAGCGACCAACAATACTCTCACCGAAAGGTTTGCGTGTCTTACGAACGGGAGCAACTGATTCTTCCTCTTGTTCACTGGCGCTATTTCTCCAATCATGCTCTTTCTCCTCTTGCATTTCTGAAGTAACAGCTTCTTCGCTATTCACTTCTTCCTCTGCAGAAGCGACACCCATGGAACTCATATAGTCCGCGAAACTGCTCGTTGCAACATCTATCTCAACTGTATTCTCGATAACTGGTGTTACAACTTCCTCTTCAATAACTTCCTCACTCACCACTCTCTCGAAATAATCTTCGCCTACATTCTCTTCCCCTGTAATAACCAATCCAACACCTGTTGAAAGAGCAGGCGGAAGTTGCGACTCATCAGCGTAATTAATTACGTGCTCAATAGGCTTACCAATGCGACAATCCAATCCTGTAATATATTCTACCAATTGCTTAATGTGCTTCAATTGTGCACCACCACCAGTCAGTACAATTCCTCCAATTAATTTACGCTCATATCCACTGCGCACAATTTCGAAGTGAACCAACTCCAATATTTCTTTCATGCGTGCTTCAATAATTCCAGAAAGCGCACCCAACGTAATCTCTTTTGGTGTTCTACCGTTTAGGCCAGGAACAACCACTTTTGCATTCTGTGTTTCCGCAGGCAATGCAGATCCGTACTGAACTTTCAGTTGTTCGGCATGCTTGCTCAAAATCT
This sequence comes from Flavobacteriales bacterium, assembly GCA_044354975.1. Classification (GTDB taxonomy): domain Bacteria; phylum Bacteroidota; class Bacteroidia; order Flavobacteriales_D; family Sanyastnellaceae; genus CAIZGX01. Next base: position 3,063 of record JBIKZA010000017.1, on the reverse strand, counting down.
TACATCCCGATTTAATATCCTCTGTCAAAATATTTCCACCGAATGGAATAACTGCGGTGTGACGAATCAGTCCATCATGGAAAATCGCAATGTCCGTTGTTCCACCGCCAATATCTACCAATGCAACTCCTGCTTCCTTCTCTTCGTCGCTCAATACCGCCGCAGAACTCGCGATGGGCTCAAGAGTTAATTCACCCACCTCTAGACCAGCCAATTTCACACAACGATAAATGTTTTTTATAGCTGGAAGTGAACCTGTAATAATGTGGAAATTTGCTTGCAAACGAACACCTGCCATTCCTACCGGATCCTTGATTCCACCTTCAGTATCTACAGTATATTCTTGCGGAATAACGTGAATTATAGACTCGCCCGCAGGCACATGAATCTTGAACATGTCCTCTTTCAAGGCTTGTAAATCGGCCATGTTGATTTCCGTTTCTAAATCCTTGCGGGTATAAATTCCAGGCTGCTGAATACTCTTGATGTGCTGGCCTGCAATACCCACGTTCACGCGGTGAACTTTGATACCGCATTCAATTTCTGCCTTTTGAACAGCTTCCTTAATTGATGCAACAGTTTGGTCAATGTTCAACACAATACCGCGCTTCACACCATCGCTCTTACTGCGACCAATTCCAAGAATGGTCACCTTTCCAAGTGAGTCTATTTTACCCACAACACAAGCAATCTTGGTTGTTCCAATATCAATTCCGACAACTAATTTTTCTTTGTTGTTCGGGGTTGGAGAGTTGTAAGTGGCGAATGTATTGTATTCCATATTCTTAAATAATTATTGAGGTTGTTGAACTGCTTGCGCAGCTGCTGGTATTAAATCATTAGCGATGGCAATCGGCGCGTTGTTCGCCATAATCGCTAGTGTGTCTGTTGGCGCAGCAAACATTTCCGCACCACGCTTTTCGCAAATAACTTGATTTTCAAAATTCAAGTTTAAGCGACTGTATTTCTCAAGATCTGTGATATACACTTGGGAACGATAAAACTGAAAGAGCATTTTCGTTTTCATTTCCAAGTTATAAATACTTCCGTAATCTATAATGTGACGGCCAATTCGCGGAATGACTTCCAGCGTTCCCATTGCTGTTAAATGAACATGCTCAGTCCAATCTTTCAAATCGGCGTTCTTTCGCACATGATTTCCAAATACAATCAACTCATCCAAAAAAGTCAAACCTAACGTATTCTCATCGTAATACTCTTTTGTCGCTGGGTATTGCATAGCGCCCATAACTCCTTCCACCGTATAAATCGGAACATAGGCAACAGCGCGATCCAACAAATTAAAAGACTGTCCCAACGTATCTACATAAAAACCGCTTCCGTCGCTGTTCATCACTCGGAACATCGGTGCACGTTGCTGAATGTCTATGTTTAAAATACCGTCGACTCCCATATAAACATAACACGATTGAATGGCCGGATGCCTATTCACGGCGACCTGAATCGCGCCTACATCTATTCTATTCATGGGAGTTCCTTGAAGCAAACCAAAGCGACTGTGCACAATAGAATCTATTTCCTGTTTTGAAATCAACTCATCAACGTTTTGTCCGCGATGAATATTCACGCGCACTTCAGGAACCGGTTGCGCATTGTGCTTAGAAATAGAGAAAGCCCATAGGACGATGGCTCCAGCGCCCATTAGCACAAAGAACGCCAACACCAAAACCCTCATGAACCATGAAGATTTCTTTGTTGTATTTCCCGACTCTCTTTTCATTTTACTCGTTCTTTCATGAGAACTTCCAACGGAGAAACAAGCGTGTCAATATCACCCGCTCCCAACGTTAAAAGGACATCAAACTGCAGTTTATTCAGTAAGGTGAAGATGGCATCTTTATCAACTAAGTATTTATCGTCCTTTTGAATTTTATCAAATAGCCATTGTGAATCAATTCCTTCAAGAGGTATTTCACGGGCTGGATAAATGGGTAGCAAAATAGGAATGTCTAAAAGCGATAAACTTTCTGCAAAGCCCTCTGCGAAATCTCGCGTTCTGGTAAACAAATGAGGTTGAAATATTCCCGCTATTTTTTTATTTGGAAACAATTCACGCACCGAACGAATGCAGGCCGAAAGCTCAGTAGGATGATGCGCATAATCATCAATGTAAACAGCAGACTCACTTTTAAGACGAACATCAAATCTCCTCGCTACTCCCTTAAAACTCGTCAACACCGCAGGAAGATCATTTATCTCAACACCTGCCAACAGCGAACAAGCCATTGCCACGACAGCATTTTCAACATTGTGTCTGCCGGGCAATCCCAATCGAACATTACTTAATTCACCAAAAGGTGAATTAAAATCGAAGACATACGCCCCGTTTTCAATACGAATGTTAGTCCCTGAATAATCAGCTTCAGAGAGAATGCTGTAAGTGAGCACACCCGCTCTTTCCGCCTTTAAATGTTCATGAATATTCAATTCCTTCTTCACCACAATACTTCCATCTGCATGAGTTTGCTTCAAAAAGAGTAAAAATCCTTCACGAATACTTTCTTCATTTCCATAAATATCCAAATGATCGGGATCCATGGAGGTTAATGCTGAAATCTTCGGAAACAAAGTCAAAAAACTTCGATCAAATTCATCGGCTTCCACCACCGTTCGCGATGTGTCTGAAAGCAAAACATTGCTTTTAAAGTTGGAAGAAATTCCACCTAAAAAAGCATTGCATCCAATGGTTGAATGAAGTATGTGCGCAACCAATGTTGAAGTGGTTGTCTTACCGTGCGTTCCTCCAATGGCAATGGTTTCATCGAGTTGTGTGATGTAACCCAACAGCTCACTTCGCTTCCAAATTCTAAATTCTTGTTGAAGAAAATACTGTAATTGCGATGAATCTTTAGGCACAGCCGGTGTGCGGACAATCAACACTTTTTCTTTCGGTGTGGAATGAAGCAACTGCGGCATTGACATCACGCTGTCTTCGTACTGAACCGAAATTCCTTCCAATTCTAATTCTGTCGTTAGTGCAGTAGATGTTCTGTCATAGCCCATAACTTGCACTCCCTTGCGATGGAAATAACGCGCCAAGGC
>JBIKZA010000050.1:0-19347 GCA_044354975.1 Flavobacteriales bacterium | reverse complement strand
AATTGGATAGAGATTAACCCCTACTGATAATCAGTAGAAGAAAGTACAATTATGAGACACGGAAAAACGAATAACCATTTAGGTAGAAAAGCAGAGCACCGTCGTGCAATGCTAGCCAATATGGCAAACTCACTTATCGAGCACAAGCGAATTACGACAACTCTTGCAAAAGCAAAAGCTTTGCGCAAGTATGTTGAACCACTTCTTACTAAGTCGAAAACCGATAGCACACACAACAGAAGAACTGTTTTCAGTTATTTGAAAAACAAAGAAGCTGTTACTGAATTGTTCCGTGCTATCGCCCCAGAAATAGCGACTCGTCCAGGAGGATACACACGTATCATTCGCACGGGATACCGTCAGGGTGATAACGCTGAAATGTGTATGATGGAACTTGTAGACTTTAACACTATTTACGGTAAAGAAGTTGAGCAGGCAACTGCCAAGAAACGCACACGTCGTGGTGCTGCTAAGAAAACGGATGATGTTGCTTTAGAAGGCGGTACAGATGTAATTGAGGCAACGGAAATTAGTGCAGAAGAGAAGCCGAAAAAAACAAGAAAGAAGAAGGATGATTCTGCGTCAGCAGAGTAACCTTATAGAAATAGAGAATAATTCAAAAGCAGCAAGATTGAATATATCAATCTTGCTGCTTTTTCTTTTGCGCTAATCGCTATTGGTAAATTGAGTATACCGACAATTCATCGGCTCGCTATAATTTTAACAACTATAGAAGCTCCAAATAGTAATTTATAATTTGTTGAAAAGTTAGAATCCAATGTTTGTAGGATAATCTTAACTTTGTTCTTTAATGAGACAAGAATCTATACCTGCGGTACTGCTCCTTCAAGACGGCACCCTTTTTTATGGCCAAAGTTGTGGAGCTAAGGGCACAACAACAGGAGAAATTGCTTTCAATACAGCAATGACAGGCTACCAAGAAGTTTTTACAGACCCCTCTTATTTTGGACAATGTCTGGTAATGGCGACTTCTCATATTGGGAATTACGGTGTCTACAGTGAAGAAATCGAATCTGGAAAATGTCAAGTTTCAGGAATAATCATCAAGAAGTTTTCCGATGTTGCAAGCCGTGTTGGTGGTGCAGGAACTCTTCAAGACTATTTAATGCGCGATCATGTTGTTGGAATTTGCGATTTAGATACTCGAGCATTGGTTCGTCATATTCGTAAGCATGGTGCAATGAATTGTATTATTTCTACCGACACTTTAGACATCGAAGCGCTAAAAGAAAGGCTTGGACAGGCTCCAAATATGGATGGTCTTGAATTGGCATCGCGAGTGGCTTGCACAGAGGCGTTTGAATATGGTAGCTCAGAGTCTGAAATAAAAATAGCAGTCCTTGATTTTGGCGTGAAGTTGAATATTCTCCGTTGTCTTTCAGAGCGAGGAGCCCTCCTAAAAGTGTTTCCATTGAACGTCACCGCAGAAGAAATTCAGGCATGGAATCCCGACGGTGTTATGTTTTCAAATGGCCCGGGAGATCCTTCAGCAATGCCCTACACAATAGATTTGACGGCAAAAATTATCGAAACAGGAATTCCGTGTTTTGGTATATGCCTTGGACATCAACTTATAGGTTTAAGTCAAGGCTTGAAAACTGAAAAAATGTTCAACGGTCATCGTGGAGTAAATCATCCAATTAAAAACATCATCACAGGTAAAGGTGAGATCACCAGTCAAAATCATGGTTTTGTAATCTCGAAGGAAAGCATTGCAAACAATTCTGATGTCGAGATCACTCACGTTCATTTAAATGACAATACCGTTGCTGGAATTCGTTTGAAATCGAAGCCCGTGTTCTCGGTGCAGTACCACCCAGAAGCAAGCGCTGGGCCGCACGACTCGAGATACCTGTTCGATGATTTTATCTCACGTGTGAAGTCGGAAAGCGTGAAGGCTTAATGAATATGCTTACTAAGTTTTGGGAGAAACCAGAAGGGAAGGTCTTCGGATTTGCGGCGGTGGTGTGCATTCTTCTCGTTGTTTTTGCGAATGGCGTTAACGGTGGGGCAGACACCTTCGTTCATTATCAAATGTCGCGATATTCATGGATTCACCATGAACTGCTTTTAAATCAATGGGGAAAACCCGTATTTACCGTTCTCTTTTCACCCATAGCTCAATTAGGATTACAAGCTGTTATTTGGACAAACCTCGCTTTAATCTTCCTTGAGGCTTTTCTAGTTTTGAAAATCGCAAATCAGCTTCAACTGAAACGAAGTTGGATAGCACCCTTGTTGTTCCTCACTTGTCCTGTTGTTTTCGATAATGCAGTTTCATCTTTGACGGAAATAATCTGTGCTCTTTTTCTAATTCTATTTATTCATTGGAGTTTGAAGGGGAAATTTTGGATCGGAGCTTTGGTTCTAAGCTTCATGCCGTTTGCCCGAAGTGAAGGCTTCGTTATTCTTGGAATCGCAGCCATGTTTTTCTTTTTCACAAGACGTTGGAAGTACATTCCATTGTTGCTTGCGGGATCTTTGATAATGAATACAATCGGATATTGGTATACAGGTTTTCCACTTTGGATTTTCGATTCGAATCCATATGTCCACACAGACATTACCTCATATGGAAGTGGTAGCTTCTTTCATTTCTTCATGTGGTCAATACCCGTTTTTGGAATCGGTTTTTTATTCTTGTTGAAATATACTTGGAACAGTGCATTAGGAATTCCAAATAGAATTTCATCCGATTGGAATGGATTGGAAAATGCAGAAGAGTCGAAAGTGTTTGTACTGAAACACCAGGTTTTATTTTGGATTGTGCTTGGTTCGTTTTGGGGGTATTTCATGGCACATACAGTTTTGTGGTGGCAAGGAATGTGGGCTAGCCTTGGACTGCTCCGCGTTATGTTCGTTGTGGCGGCACCAATGGTTCTGCTTGCTCTCATAGAATTGAATAAATTTATAGACACGAATCCGAAGTTTGGGAAATGGAATTCAGTTCATGCAATTGTCTTCGTGTTATGCGGAACTGCGATTGGCTCAAATACGCTCATTCTTGGCGCTTTCGGCGCCCCCGTTGAATATGGAATCGAAGAGGCTGTTTTAGACGATATGCACGCTTGGATGAAAGCCGAAGGGGTAACAACCAAAGGAAGTGTATTCGCCGGACACGCTTACGTTACTATTGCCTTAGACATTGACCCGAATGATTATTCGAAAACCAATCGCTTGCGCTTTTATGAATATGCGCAAAGCGGCGATTTAATTGTTTGGGACGGACACTATGGACCAAATGAAGAGAACACGCCCATTGAAGAAATGAATGCTGATTCAACGCTTATTCTCTTGAAAGAGTTTCGACCTGAAAGTGAGTATAGACCGCTGAATGATATGCCTTTTTATGTAAGGCTCTACAGAAAGAAATAGCCAAAAAAAACAGCACCAGTTGGTGCTGTTTTCATTTCATACAAAAATGATTTAGAACAAGTTCATTGAATCTAAAACTCCCATTACTTCTTTAACAGAAGTAGCTGAGCTAGCCAACAATGCCTTCTCTGAATCGTTCAATTTCAATTCAATAATTTCTTCGATTCCGTTTTTGCCAAGTTTAACAGGAACTCCAAGATAAATATCTTTCATTCCATATTCGCCGTTTAGTAACGCGCAAACAGGGAAAATACGCTTCTGGTCACGAACAATGGCTTCAACCATTTGTGCAGCAGCAGCTCCAGGAGCGTACCATGCAGATGTTCCCAAAAGATTTACGATTTCTCCACCACCTGTTTTCGTGCGATCAACAATAGCGTTCAACTTCTCTTCAGAAATTAATTCAGTAACTGGAATTCCACCTACTGTGGTATAACGTGGAAGCGGAACCATAGTGTCTCCATGTCCACCCATTAACACCGCCTGAATGTCTTTCGGAGAGCAGTTCAATTCAGATGCAATGAATGCACGGTAACGCGCAGTGTCCAAAATGCCAGCCATTCCAAATACTTTCTTGCTATCAACTTTAGCGGCAAGGAATGCGCAGTAAGTCATAACGTCAAGTGGATTAGAAACAATAACAATGATTGCGTCTGGAGAATACTTCACAATGTTTTCAGTAACACTTTTCACGATACCTGCATTGGTAGCGATCAAATCGTCACGGCTCATTCCTGGTTTTCTTGGCAATCCGCTTGTGATTACAACAACATCAGAATTGGCAGTAGCCGCGTAATCATTGGTGCTTCCAACAGTTCTGCTGTCGTAAAGATTAATGGGTGCAGTCTGCCAAATATCAAGCGCCTTGCCTTCAGCAAAGCCTGGCTTAATGTCCAACAAAACAATTTCGTTAGCAATTTCACGATGCGCTAATACATCGGCACAAGTAGCGCCAACATTACCAGCTCCAACAACGGTTACTTTCATGGGTTCAAATTTTAGACTGCGAAATTAGTGAATCTAATTTCGTGTTGAAAATGATTTTTGATTTAAAACGGAGATATAATCTTTTGGCCTAATTTTCCGTTGTGAAAGAAATCTAATTTTTGGAGTATGAATATTAATGTGAAAAGTGGTTTTTTGATATTCTTGCTGGGCTTGAACATGCTCAACGCAATTGCTCAGGCGCCCGGAACCGTTTTTCCAACGGGAACCTTCGGGGTAGATTACAATGTATTCAACGCAAGCAACAAGCGCGAGGGAGTTTGGATTCGTGTTTACAAGACGAACCCTAAGGTGATGTACTATAAAGGGAGTTTCAAAAACGGAGTTCCGACAGGAGTATTTGAATTCTACAACGATAAGGGGTTGCTCAAATCAACTGTCAACCACATTCAAGACACTACCATAAACGACGTGGTGAATTACTATGCAGATGGAAAAACATTAAACAGTAAGGGCAGATATGTGGGAAAGGTGGTTGCGCAAAAATGGGAAAGACAAAAGCAAGGCAAGTGGGAGTTTTTTGATGCTGACGGAAGATTAATTCGGTTCGAGAACTACAAGGACAATTTGTTGAATGGAGAATCGAAGGTCTATTATGCCAACGGACAGGTTTCTCATGAAATGATGTACTTGGGAGATAAAATGAATGGTCCGTTTACTGAATACACAATTGAAGGAAAGGTGAGCAAAAAGGGTGGCTACAAAAATGGGATTTACGATGGAAATATCGTTGTGAATTACGACAGTGGAAAGAAGAAAGAAGAAGGAAAGTTCGTGAATGGAATGCGCGACGGAGGTTGGAACTTTTACCTTGAAACAGGACTTCCAGAATTAACGATTTGGTTCAAGGCGGATAAGGTTGAAAAGAAACACTATGCAAATGGGACTTTTCAAACATTCTTCGATTCTGGAATTCCACAGTCGGAATATTCCTATAAGAATTATAACAAAGAGGGTGCTTTTGTTGAATATTACGACAAGGGTGCCTATGAACAAATAGCCGCTTCTCCGGAAGATGTTGCTCAAGGAATTGCGTTTCGAGAGCAATTGAAAGGAACACAGGTTAAGCAAAAAGGCAAATACCTAAATGGTCAATTGAACGGAGAAGTATTGTACTACAAAATTTCAGGAGAGTTGGAAAAGATAGAGGTTTATGAAAATGGTAATTTGAAAGAAACGAAATAGCATGATGAGAAAATTTTATACGGTTTGTTTGATTCTTTTTTCATTTTGCGGGACCATGAATCTTTATGCTCAATCTTCTTACAACACTTATTTCGTTCAGTTTCGAGATAAGGCGAACTCAACTTTCACGCTATCATATCCGAGTGCATACCTCTCTGCAAAGGCAGTCGAGAGAAGAATTAGAACAGGAGTAGGTTTCGATTCGCTCGATATCCCAGTAAATACAATCTACATTCAGCAAGTTCTTCAACAAGGAAATTCAAATTTATTATTGAAGAGTAAATGGTTTAATTCAATCACAGTAGAACTGTTAGACACTGCCATTGCGGCTGCTTGGAAGTTGCAAGTGGAAACGCTTCCGTGTGTTTTTCAAGTGAAGTCTTTGCCGAGTGTTCCACTTGAAAAAATCTCAATTCATAAAGGAACACAGGCTGAAGAGGGCATGGTTTCAGACGATTTCTACGGTCCGAGTTTTCGTCAGACTGAAATGTTAAACGGACAACTGCTGCATCAATTGGGATTAAACGGAAAAGGAATGGATATCGCGGTGTTCGATGGCGGATTCAGGTTTGCTAATGTATTGCCCGCCTTGGCGCATCTTTTTGAAGAAGGACGGATTATTGAAACGCACGACTTTCTGAATTTTGATTCACCGAATGTATTTGATGCTTCTACACACGGAACAATGGTGCTCAGTCATATGGCTGGAATCATGCAAGATTCACTGTATGGTACAGCAGTTGAAGCCAACTATTATTTGTTTCAAACGGAAGATGTTTTTCGTGAAGTTCGATTGGAAGAAGATACATGGATACAAGCCGCAGAATGGGCAGATAGTATTGGAATAGATGTGATTAATTCGAGTCTGGGATATTCTTTGTTTGATGAGGATTACATGAACTATTCAACATCAGATATGAATGGAACTACGACTCGAATTTCTCAGGGGGCTGAAATCTGTGCGTTAAAGGGAACGCTAGTTGTAAATAGTGCTGGCAATAGTGGCGATGACCAATGGCACGTCATTACAGCGCCATCGGATGCAGAACATGTTCTGTGTATTGGGGCAGTTGACTTAAATGGCACACACGCTTCCTTTTCAGGATATCACCCTCCGGGATTGAACGATGTCAAACCGAACATCGTAGCCATGGGAAGACAGACGGTATACGCAGCTTCAGACAGCACAATTTCGAGGGGAAACGGCACGTCTTTTAGCTCTCCGATTATTGCAGGAATGGCAGCCACACTATGGCAAGCCTTTCCAACAGCAACAAACATGGATATCTTCAATGCTATTGAAGAAAGTGCTAGTTTGTATTCTACACCAAATGATTCTATGGGATACGGTATTCCCGATTTCTGGAAGGCATTTGTAAATCTTTCAAATGAGGTATACAGTCAACCGAATGAACATTCGGTCCTTGTTTTTCCGCAGCCTTCAGACGGTCAGTTTGAAGTACGCGTAGAAGGTAATTTCCCTGATACAAATAATTATCACTACTTGTATGACAGCAGCGGTAGATCGGTGAAATATTTCAAGTGGGATTACAACTATAGCGAGCCTTGGGCAATCTATCATTTGGACATAACCTCTCAACCGGTAGGACAATATTATTTTGTAATCGAATCTTCACAGGGAATTCAAGTAGTTCCACTTCAAAAAAAATAAAATGAGAAAAGTAGTTTTACTCTTTATCGGATTTCTTAGTGCCGCTTTTTCGTTTGGACAAGGTCTTGGTCACACGACGTTAACTTTTGTTGACGCTACGAGAAACAATCGTTCAATTCCATGCGAAGTGTATTATCCAGCTACTTCTGCTGGTGATAACACCCCTGCTGTAGATCCATCTTCTCTGTCACTGACGGGATATCCTGCGATTGCAGTGGGACACGGTTTCGTTATTGGAGCAGCAAACTATGATATAATTGCCGAACAGTTGATTCCATTTGGATTTGTAGTTGCATTAGTAAATACTGAAACAGGATTTGCTCCAAGTCATGAGAATTTCGGTTTAGACTTAGCGTTTGTAACACATGCCCTTCAACTCGAATCTCAAAATTCATCTTCAATTTTGCACAACATTGTGCATCAAGAGAGAGAAGCGATTATTGGTCACAGCATGGGTGGAGGAGCAGCGTGGATAGCAGCGGCGTCAGATCCTCTGATCGATGCGATTGTTGGATTAGCACCTGCGGAAACCAATCCGAGTGCGATTGCAGCCGCTTCATCGGTAAATTGCAATACACTTGTTTTCTCAGGGAGCGACGATGCAGTGACCCCTCCTGCGGATAATCATCAGCCCATTTACGATGGAACCAGTGCAGGTTGTAAAACATTCGTTTCATTAACCGGAGGCTCGCATTGCGGGTACATAGATGCAGGCACATTGTGCGATTTTGGAGAACCATTTGGGGGAAGTTTAGCAAGGGCAGATCAGCAAGAAGCTTATCTAACTTTAATGACTGCATGGTTACGTTACTTTCTTAATGCGGAATGTGTCGAAGCGATTTACACCGATTATGTAACGTCGCACTCCTTTGTCGGGGCAGACCCGCTGGCAGCATGCATGCTTTGTGGAAATGTCGATGATTCAAATAAAATTGGAATGCGCATGATGCCCAATCCTTCCAACGGTTCGTTCGAGGTGCAGTGGAAAGAAGAAGCTTTCCAGTTCATAGAAATTTTGGACGTTACCGGAAAAATTATTTGGCGTGAAAAGGTTCTACAACAACACCGCGTGAAAGTAAATGAAGCACTTTCTTCTGGTATTTATTTGGTGAAACTTTCCAATGAAAAGTCAAGTGTTACACAAAAACTAATAGTGAATTAAGAAACGAATAACCCCGCAAGTGCGGGGTTATCTTTGTGCGCCCACCTGGGCTCGAACCAGGGACCCACAGATTATGAGTCTGTTGCTCTAACCAACTGAGCTATAGGCGCGGGTCGGCAAATTTAAGAATAATGCATCTTTGTACAACATGAAAATATTCATAAAAAACATAAAATCACTCTACGGGACTCATTCTCAGGAAGTCTCGCATGTGAAAGGAACGAATATGAATGTGCTCCCGTGCATTGAAAATGCATGGCTGGCAGTGGAGAACGGAACCATCGCAGCTTTTGGCTCAATGGATGAATTTGATGGGATAGAAGATTGGCGCGACTTAACCATTATAGATGCTTCCGGAAAATTTGTACTTCCAGGGTGGTGCGACAGTCATACACATACCGTGTTTGCAGCTTCTCGAGCCGACGAGTTTGAAGATCGATTAAACGGATTGACATACGAGGAAATAGCAAAGCGTGGTGGTGGTATTTTGAATAGCGCGAAGAAGTTAGCTTCCATGAGTGAAGAAGAGTTGTTCACTGCCGCGTTTGAACGATTGAATGTGATGATGAGCACGGGAACCGTTGCTGTTGAAATTAAAAGCGGATACGGTCTCGATGAAGAGAACGAATTGAAAATGCTTCGTGTTATCAAACGCTTAAAGTCGGAGCATCCCTTAGAAATTAAATCGACCTTTCTTGCGTTGCACGCGATTCCCCTTGAATATAAAAATCGAGTAGATGAATTTGTAGACGTTATGGTGAATGAAGTTCTGCCGAAAGTTGCTGCAGAAGGTCTCGCAGATTTTGTAGATACTTTTTGTGAGGAAGGATATTTTTCTGTGACGCAAATGAATCAATTAATAGATGCTGCTCAAGAGTTAGGAATTGCTGCTAAGGTGCACGTAAATCAATTCAATGTCATTGGTGGAGTAGAGGCCGCAGTGAAACGAAATGCGCGCAGTGTTGATCATCTGGAAGAACTAACCGAAGAGGATTTAAATGTTTTGTTGGAAGGAAACACAATGCCCGTATCACTTCCAGCGTGTTCATTCTTTTTGCGAATTCCATACACACCAGCTCGAAAAATAATCGATGCCGGTTTACCAATCGCTTTAGCAACCGACTTCAATCCCGGTTCTTCCCCTTCAGGCAATATGAATTTCGTGAACAGTCTCGCTTGCATTCAGCAGCGCATGTTGCCCAATGAAGTCGTTAATGCATCAACTCTGAATGGCGCTTTCGCTATGGATGTACAAGATGTTTTAGGAAGCATTACGGTAGGGAAGAAGGCATCCTTCATCATAACAAAACCATTGAATTCATTGGCTGAATTGTTCTATTACTTCGGCGAAAACAACATAGATCAAGTAATTGTTGAAGGGGAAATTGTAGAGGGAAAAGCTAACTAACTTCGCAACATGGCTGGAAACACGTTTGGAAATTTATTTCGTCTAACCACATTTGGAGAATCGCACGGTCCTGCTATTGGCGGTGTCGTTGACGGTTGTCCTGCGGGAGTTGTCATTGATGAAGTTTTTATTCAGATTGAATTGGATCGAAGAAAGCCGGGGCAAAGTGATCTCACCACTTCAAGAAAAGAATCAGATCGCGTTCAAATTCTTTCAGGTGTTTTGAATGGAATAGCTACTGGTGCGCCCATAGGTTTTATCATTCAAAATGAAGATCAGAATTCTAGTGACTACGATAATTTGAAAGATGTCTTTCGTCCAGGACATGCCGATTACACTTGGCAAGAGAAATTTGGAATTCGAGACCATAGAGGTGGTGGAAGAAGCTCGGCAAGAGAAACCGCTTGTCGCGTGGTTGCTGGAGCAATTGCGAAGTCGGTACTAAACCGAATGAACATTCGGGTGAGTGGGTATGTGAGTAGCGTTCATAAAATCATGGTACCCGTTACGTATGATAAATTGAATTTGGAAGGGACTTACAGCTCAGCTATTCGTTGTCCACATGAAGAAACAGCCGCTCGTATGGAAGCTGCAATTCGTCAAGCCAAAGAAGAGAAAGACAGTCTCGGTGGAATTATAACTTGCGTTGCAAGCGGCGTTCCTTCCGGATGGGGAGAACCTGTATTCGATAAGTTGCATGCTCAATTGGGACATGCCATGCTTTCCATAAATGCGGTGAAAGCTTTTGAAATCGGAGACGGATTTTCTTCCACATTAAGAAAGGGTAGTGAGAACAACGATTCACTTCAAACCAATCATGACGGCGGAATACAAGGTGGTATTTCAAACGGAAAGGATATCGTTTGCAAGGTGGCTTTCAAACCAACAAGCACTATAGGTAAAAAACAAATCGCACGCGATTCAAACAATCAGGAAGTTGAATTAGAAGCTGCTGGAAGACACGATCCATGTGTTCTTCCGCGTGCAGTAGCAATTGTTGAAGCTATGGCAGCGATTACGTTGTTAGACGCGGCATTGCTTTCCAGAACGAATAAAGTCTAGTTTATTCAACAATCAACTTCACCGTAGAACTGTTGTTGTTGTCTTGCACTTTCACGAAATAAACTCCAGCACTTATTCCATTCAAGTCAATGTCTATTGAACTTGCTTTATCTGAACGATTGATTCTCTCTTGCTTGCAAACTTGTCCTTGTATGTTGAACAATGAATACGTCAAGCGTTCATCAAATCCATTCGCAATGAGTTTGACTTTTTGCTTTGCGGGATTAGGCATGAGTAGAATTTGTGTTGCATTGGCTTGCTCTTCTTCTACACCAACAAGATTTGTGTTCCAATAAAAATATTGTTCAATCTCAGCGCCAAAGTCATTTTCAAATTGCTTGAAATAAGCTCCTGCCGCACGGTCTAGATTGCAGTAACCATTTCCATCGTTGTTAGCGAAAAACGAAAGCCCGTCTCCCCCTGTGTCTGTAATCTTAAAACGGTAGCAACCTGCGTTCAATTGAAGGGTGTCTCTATGGGTGGTGTTGGCTTGAGTGAAAGATCGAGTGAACAAAGGGTTGTCGTTGATGTCGTAGAGCGTATATGCGCTTTCCCAGTAGGATGCGTTCGTTCTAAAAATGATAATGAGTTTGTTGTTATCGGTGTTCGGCAAATAAGAATAGACAGGAGGGCGAGTAAATGCAGATTCAGCATGGTTATTCGATGGGTTGTTATCTGCACCATCGGCGCTTTCACCAAGATCAATAAAGAATCTTCCAGTTGTAGAAGTTGCATTCCAAAGTGCAGGATCACTGTAGGTTAATTCAACCACTTCACTTTCCATAAAGCCAAGGTTTCCAGTCCAAGTATAGACTTCTGTAGCACCGCCAATAACACCATAGGAAATCTTAACATCTGTCAATGGTTGTGATCCTTTGTTTCGCAAAACGAATTTCGGATTGTCGCAAATGGGATTCCAACGCGAATGATTTTCCCAATTGCTCGGGGCAAGTACTTGCTCAATCTCGGGGTCGTGTGCGTGGTTTTTTGAACCGTAATAAATCATTTGACTTTCCGTAACATAGTTGCCGTAAGGATCGGTAGTGATGTTGTATTCAGCGCTAACCGTATTGTTTTGAACGAAGGGAGTCAATTCGAATTCTTCAGTTTTTCCTTCCATTCCTGGGCACCATCCTGCGCGAGCATAGATCCACGTTCCGCCTTGTGGATACAAGGGGTTCTTGTCACAGTCGTGCATAATTTCCCAACTGAAAGTTGGGCTTCCATTTACATTAATCGAGTGTGTGTTGTAACAGAACTCACCGCAGTTGTTGGCATCGTTTCCGAATCCATGTCCAGTTAATGTGGTTCGAAGTTTCAATTCACTTTCGTTGGGTTGAAGGGTGAATGTCTTCTCATTCACAACATTATTAAATCCCCCAAGTCCCCAGTTGCCTTGCCATACGTTAGCAATGCGCTTCACATCACGTGCGGGAGTTCCTTCGATGAATACAAATTTCAGATCAAGAAGTTCTTGCCAGTTTCCTGCTTCAAGCTGAACACTGTCGCGAAGCAAGTTTGCGAAATCGGTAACATCATAAATCCATGTCCAACCATCGCCCAAATCCAATTGAATTCCATACGGAGTAATGAATCGGCCTAATTCATAGCGATTCACAACATCGAATGGAGCGCCATAATAGAAGAGAGTGTCGTTCGTTAAAATCTCGTCTTCAGCAGCAAATGTGCTGTCGATCTTTTCACCAATTGCATTGTAGGTGAACTGCCAACGAGATAAGTAAGTCGTTGCAATGTTTAGAATTTGCGGATTATAATTTGCAATTTCATATTCAATTTTTGAAATTGGTGCGTCAGCGACTTCAACATTAATTGTATTCGTTGTTTGCGAAGTTGTTAAATTATTTCCTTGAGTGAAATACATTTTAGGTCTGAAGTCTAATGCTTGAGCAGACTGTGTTAATTCATATCCGTTGTATGAAATGAAATTCGGATTACCTAAAGTGTAACCGTTGAAATTGTTTCCTGAAATATCATTTACAGCGCCGTTGCTATCGTTGTTGAAATTGTATTGCACCAACAGCGAAGGATCGCTTGGACCGCCGGCATAAATGTTTTGAATTTCTGCGTCGTTTAATTCGCTTGAGAAAACACTGAAGTCGTCGATGTCGCCACGATAGAAATTACTCCATGTAGAAGCAGCGCCAATGCTGAATTGTGTAATACTGGTCATTGGAAAAACTTTCCCTGTTCCGCTGTGCCAAAGAACTCCGTTTAGGTAGGCTTTCATTTCTCCGGTCACTGTATTTTTAGTGAAAGCCCAGTGGTTCCAAACGCCTTCGAAATCCGCAGGATTCGCGGCCTTGTCTATACGGTCATAAGCTCCTCCTGAATTTCCAGCGTCCCAATACACGCGACTATTGCTCCAGGGTAAGTGTGCATTCAGTACACGATTGTTACTGCTGTTTCTTGCTTCGAAGGTTGTTCCGTTTTCAGGTTGTGCATTCTCGTCTCCACGTAACCAAAAGGCAATCGTTATCTCAGTAGAAATAGAGGCGAAGGCTGAAGCCGGAATGCGAATTTCATCGTTGCCATCGAACCGAACGAATCTATTATTTCCGATGGAAGCTATTGCATTTAAGTTGGAAGCTTCGCCTAATGCTGCAATGCCGAGTTCTGAAGGGTTTCCGTCGTAAGACACTTCAACAAGAATATTGCTTGCTCCGTCCCATGCGAAAGGGGAGTTCAGGGTTAAATAGAATGTTCCATTTTGGTTAACGTCTGAATTGCTGAGGTAGTAAGTACTCATCGCGCTATTGTCGAGAGCAGTCAATGTGCTTGAAGTGGTTTGCTTCAATCTTATTCTTAAATTCTGATAATTGCCTGCGTTGCCTGTTAAATCGAAACCGATCTGCCAAATATTCCCAGCTTGCACGCCCGCGGATGCTAGTTCTGTTGAAGAATAGAGCCATTGGTAGCGCGCACTTGCATCACTTGCGAAAGGTGCATTTGATGTTTGAATGTTATTGCCAACGCCATATGAGGTGGCATCTCCAGGATTATTTAATGTTGAAGTGATTTGTTCCGTTTGAAAAATATCAAAGGGTGCAGTAGCGCGAATGGCAGCTGTGCTGAAGTTTTGATTATTGATCAAGAAATGCGGATGCTGTTGAAGCGTTGAATCAAGCATTCCCGTATTCTCGAAAAGGTAGTTGTAGGATAAATAGTCCCACTCGCCGCATGGAAAGCCCAATCCACCTGCTGTTCCGTCGCTAAAGCATTTCAATGTGTGATACATCAAGACCTTTTGGTAATTCACGCCATTGTTCGAGGCAGGGAATTGGAACCACCTTCTTCCAGGCGAGTCATAGCCTGTTGCAGGATTGTTTTGTGCCTCAAAAGTGAAGGTTTGAACGATTGTGGTGTCGCCAGGCTGTGCAAGCGCGTGAATCGATAGTGCAAGGCAAAGAATAAGGTATAGGTGCTTCATTTGAATAATTTTATGCGTTATAAAGGTAAGTAAAATCAGGGTACACAGCGTTTTTATGGCATAAGCATTTCTTGACTTTCTGGAATACTCATCAGAAATTCGATTCATGAAAGAAGAATTTTTACATTTCGTTTGGCGAACACAGTCGTTCTCCCAACTGCCTTTGACAACAACAGATGGCAATGTTGTACATGTTGAATACCCCGGTTTTTTAAACCGACATGCGGGACCAGATTTCATGGATGCGCGGGTTCAAATCGGAGACGTCCTTTGGTGCGGTCCGGTTGAACTTCATTTGAAATCATCGGATTGGCTGCTTCACGGACACACAGGTGATCCGCGATATGACAATGTAATTCTGCACGTTGTTTACGAAATGGACCAGCACGTTCCAGCCAATGTTCCAACCCTGGAATTAAAAAACTACATCATTCAGGGTCAATGGGAGACGGTTCAGCAATGGAAAAACATTCAAGACCACATTCCTTGTGGTGGTAATTTCGGCGACTTGCGGAGTGTTGTTCGAATAAATTGGATGAACCGAATGGCGGTAGAGCGTTTAGAAAAACGAGTTTCCGAGTGGCGCAGAAGATCGTCGGAACTGAACGGAGATCTTTTGCAACTGTTTTATGAAAAGTTTTTCAGAGCGTTTGGTTTTGGATTGAACGGAGAGTTATTTGAAAATGTAGCTACGCGATTTACTTTTCGCAATTCGCTCAGATTGATAGATGAACCTGAATTACTGAAAGCAGTGTTGCTTCAGATGTTCGGATTCGAAGCGGCGAGGTCGAAAGCGGTTGTTTGGAAAAAGGCTGCTGCTCTCATTGAGGCCAATCAATGGAATGCCTTAGCTCCTCAGGCGCTTAATACAGGAAAAATACGTCCAAAAAGAAACAATAAAGTTCGCGTTGAGCAATTAGCCGATGAACTTCCTCAAATCTCGCTTTGGTGGAATATGATTTTCAATAAAGCTGAAATGAAAGAATGGAAATTGGAATTCTATCGGAAAGGAAGAATGAACCCATTGTTTGCCCACCTCGCGGTGAATGTATTCGCTCCGTTGTTGTTTTTCCTGCATGAAAGGAAAATGGACGAGTCCTATGCAGAGCGGGCATTGGAGTTATTGGAACTGATGCCCTCAGAAGACAATCGAATTATCCGCTTATGGAAAATTCACGATGTTATTGGAATGAACGCGCTTGAATCACAGGGACTCATTCATTTACACGGAATGTATTGCGATTCGAGAAAATGCTTAAATTGCGCTTTAGGAGCAGAAAAACTGAAACGAAATGAATTTAATGAAGTCCTTATTTGATTTTTGCGAACTGCGATTTTTCGGGGTTTGCGATACCTTAGGGAAAAAACTCGATATGAATTCAAATCGAATTCGTCTCTCCTTTGTATATCTCTCCTTTCTGACTTTTGGTTCACCTATTGTCATTTATTTGGTCCTTCATTTTTGGCAAAAGCATTCGTTAGCTGGTTTTCGCCTTCGGAAAAAGAATCGGATTTGGGAGTTAGACTAACTTTTTTCGATGCTATTGCACTGAAAGCTTGGAAGTTTGAAAGTTTTTCGTACTTTTGCCGTCCATTTTAAAATCAATATATCATGAATCGTTACGAAACTGTTTTCATTTTGACTCCCGTGCTGTCTGATGATCAGGCGGCGGAAACAGTAGACAAGTTCAAAAAATTTCTGAAAACAAAAGGTGCTTCGATTAAACACGAAGAGAACTGGGGCCTTCGCAAATTGGCTTATCCAATTCAGAAAAAATCAACTGGTTTCTACTATCTAATCGAGTTTGAAGCTGCTGGAGATGTTATAGGTGTTCTAGAAACCGAATTCCGTCGCGACGAGCGCGTTATTCGCTTCCTGACTACTGTAATGGACAAATTCCACTTGGAATATGCAGAAAGCCGCAGAAACAAATTAAAAGAAAAGAAAGCCGCTTCTAAAGAGGCATAACCTTAAAAAATTGAACCCATGAGCGATAATTCAGAAATCCGCTACCTCAATCCAATTGATATTGAAACCAAGCAAGCAAAGTATTGCCGTTTCAAGAAATCAGGTATCAAATACATCGACTACAAAGACGGTGACTTCTTATTGAAGTTATGCAACGAGCAAGGAAAGATTCTTCCTCGTCGTCTTACTGGAACTTCGTTGAAATACCAACGTAAAGTTTCTCAGGCAATTAAAAAGGCGCGTCACTTGGCATTAATGCCATACGTAGCTGACATGTTGAAATAAATTAAGGAGGACTAGTCATGCAAATTATACTAAAAGAAAACATTGAGAAATTAGGAGCTAAAGACGAGATCGTAGCAGTGAAAGCTGGTTATGCTCGTAACTACCTAATCCCAAGAGGATATGCGGTTCCTGCAACAGATTCAGCATTGAAGATGCACGCAGAGAACTTGAAGCAACGTGCTCACAAGGAAACGAAAATTTTGGCTGAAGCGCAAGCAACTGCTGAGAAGATTGCTTCTGTAAGCATTAAGTTGGTTACTAAAGCTTCTGACACCGGAAAAATCTTCGGTAGCATCAACACTATTCAACTTTCTGAAGCTTTAGCGAAAGAAGGTTTTGCAATCGACAGAAAGAGCATTAGCATCTCTGAAGAGCACATTAAGAACTTAGGTACTTATGAGGCTCGTGTGAAATTACACAAAGAGGTAAGTGCTACGTTCAACTTTGAAGTTGTAGGCGAATAAATAGCATATAAGTTATTCTTGAAAAGGCCCGATTTTGGGCCTTTTTTTGTACCTCAGTTTTTCTAATCTAAATTCGCTCGTATGCAATTCAAATTGATAACAGACTTCACGCCTGGGGGTGACCAACCCGAGGCTATTCACGATTTGGTGAAAGGTCTGAATGAGAATGAAAAATATCAAACATTGCTTGGTGTAACAGGAAGTGGTAAGACGTTTACCATTGCCAATGTCATTGCTCAAACACAGCGTCCAACGTTGATACTTAGTCACAACAAAACATTAGCAGCACAATTATATTCTGAGTTTAAGCAATTCTTTCCAGAGAATTTAGTCGAGTATTTTGTGAGCTATTACGACTACTATCAACCCGAGGCTTATCTGCCGGTTACGAATACCTACATCGAAAAAGATCTAAGCATTAATAAGGAAATTGAAAAGCTTCGTTTGGCCGCTACAAGTTCATTGTTAAGCGGAAGACGTGATGTCATAGTGGTAGCCAGTATTTCATGCATTTACGGTATTGGTAATCCGCAGGAATTTCATAAAAGTGTTATTCCTATTCATGTCGGCATGAAGTTGAGTCGACAATCGTTTTTGTATAAATTGGTAGAGTCGTTATATAGCCGAACAAATGCCGAACTGGAACGCGGAATGTTTCGAGTGAAGGGCGATACGGTAGATATATTCTTGGCTTATGCAGACTACGCTTTGCGCGTGGTGTTTTTCGGAAATGAAATTGAGAGTATTAAGATGTTGGATCCAGTGCTCGGAAAAACCTCAACATCTTTCGATCAGACAACAGTTTTTCCCGCGAACTTATTTGTGACTTCCAAAGAGACGCTGCACGATGCTATCTGGCAGATACAACAAGACATGGTTGTGCAGACAGCTAATTTCAACAAAGAAGGAAAAGCATTAGAAGCGAAACGCTTGGAGGAGCGAGTGAACTACGATATTGAAATGATGAAGGAACTCGGTTATTGCTCGGGTATAGAGAACTATTCACGATATTTCGATAGAAGACAAGCAGGGGAGCGGCCGTTCTGTTTATTGGATTATTTCCCCGATGATTTTTTAATGGTTATTGATGAGAGTCACGTTGCGGTTCCGCAAGTAGGGGCTATGTTTGGAGGAGATCGTTCGCGAAAAGTGAATTTGATTGAGCATGGATTCCGATTGATCTCAGCCATGGACAATCGTCCGCTGACCTTTGATGAATTTGAGTCGATTCAAAATCAAGTCATCTTCGTTTCGGCTACACCTGCCGATTTTGAATTGCGCAAGACAGAAGGCGTTGTGATAGAGCAGGTCGTTCGTCCTACGGGATTGCTAGATCCTCCGATCGAAGTTCGTCCTTCCTTAAATCAAGTAGATGATTTAATGAATGAAATTCAGAAAACAATAGAGGCGAATGAAAGAGTTCTAGTAACCACGTTAACCAAGCGCATGGCGGAAGAACTTCATAAATATCTCGAGCGAATGAATGTGAAATGCAGATACATTCACAGTGAAGTGAACACACTCGAGCGAATTAATATTTTAGCGCAGCTTCGCGAAGGAGAAATAGATGTGCTCATTGGAGTGAATTTGTTGCGGGAAGGTTTAGATCTTCCTGAAGTGAGTTTAGTTGCCATATTGGACGCTGATAAAGAAGGTTTTTTAAGAAATAGAAGATCTCTTACACAAACTGCAGGAAGGGCTGCACGTAATGTTCACGGCAGAGTAATTTTGTACGCCGATAAAATTACAGGCAGCATGGCTCAGACCATTGATGAGACCGAGCGCAGAAGACAAAAGCAAATGGAATTTAATACGCTGAATGGAATTGAACCCACGCAAATCGTGAAGCACAAATCGTCCATTCTTCGACAGGCCAGCGATATTCTTGAAATGAAGCCGCGCATGTATTCCGAAGGAGATTTTTCGAGGCCATCTATTGCCGCAGATCCGGTAATGGCAAATTGGGGAGAAAAAGAAATTCAGAGAGCCATGTCCGCTTCAAGACGCAAAATGGAAAAAGCGGCAGAGAATTTGGAATTCATGGAAGCGGCTCAATACAGGGATGAGATGAAGGCCCTCGAAGAACGATTAACAGAACTAAATTCAAATCCACTATGAAAAAGCACTTGATTATTTTTTCAGCAACGCTTTTATTGTTGTTGGTTGTTTCATGCAAAAGGAACAAAGAGGTGGTAGCTGCGCCTGTAAAGGACTTCCCAAGCATTGAAAATATTCTTCCGATTCAGTTGCCCACCGAAATAAATTTCAAAGGTCAAACGGATAATTTTGAA
>JBIKZA010000049.1:0-19553 GCA_044354975.1 Flavobacteriales bacterium | reverse complement strand
AATCAAAAAAATGAAAGAAAAGTGTAAACCATTATTAGGACGAGACACTTCGTTATTGGAAAACCTTCGGTTTTATTCCTACTTCGGAATGGGAACTACGTTATTGGAACTACGTTATTGGAACTATGTTGCGATTTCACCGAAGGTTTGATCACGCAGTGATTGATCTGAAAGATTGATTCGAAGAATTGATCACACAATGATTGATCCTAAGGATTGATGAATAAACAGCATATAAACTGCATATAAAAATTAGTGCAAATTCTATTTCATCAAAGTAGGTTTGTTGTGATAGAAAATGTAAATTTGACTATGCAATTGAATCACGAAATAGAAATGCAATTACCGAAGATGGTCGAGTTATTCGAGCGTCATGAGGTGTCGTGTGCTTCACTTTTCGGATCGTGTATGAATGACAGATTTAACGATGCTAGTGACGTAGATGTTCTTGTTGAATTTTCGCCGCAAATTGATCCACTAATTAAGGGCACTGCGTTGCTTGAACTGGAAGAAGATTTGGAACAACTGCTTCATCGTAAAGTTGATTTAATCAGCTACTCAGCCATTCGGAATCCCTATTTTCTATCAGAAGTGAACGAAACACGCATGATAGTTTATGGAAAATCGATTGAAAAAACTTCTTTTTGACGTTTTAATTTCTTGCGAGAATATAGAAGTGTACATGCTCGGATGTGACTCCTTTCAGGAATTCGATGAAGACATATTTCTTCAACACAGCATTGAAAGAAATATTGAGATCATTGGCGAAGCCCTAAAAAACGTAAGGAATATAAACCGTGATATTGAAATCTCTCGCCTAAATGATATCATCAACACCCGCAACAAATTAATTCATGGTTATGACTCGATTGACAATGCAATTATATACACCATCGTAATCAAGTACATTCCAATATTAAAAGGAGAGGTTACTCATTTGATTGAAATGTGAGTTATTAAATCTTCCCCTCTCTTACCTTTTCTTAATCTCTCTTACCTTTTCTTAATCTCTCTTACCTTTTCTTAACCTTTCTTACCTTTTAAAAAGACATTCGTCGAAGACATTCGCTCGAAGAGCATCCGTCAAAGACTGACGAGAATATTTCATCACCTTCGGATTCAAAGGCTCATTTATAATACAAGGAAAAGACTGCTTAATGAATTCGTAAATGCGTTCTTCATCGTGAAAGGCAATCATGGAACCGCTTTCGCTTTCGGTAATGATACGTGCACAGTCGCTGGTAACACTACCTAACCCGAGAACTTGATTGCCTGTGGCAACGTATTCAAAGATTTTACCAGGAACACGACCTTCTTCATTGGAATTCTGATTAAGAATAACCAACATCAACTGAGGTGTAAGCATTAAATCCAATACTTTGTCGTGTTGAACATAAGGGATGTATTCCATGTGCTCCGCTAAACCATGTCGCTTCGCGTCTTCCATTACAATACCGTCTGTTGGGCCTACCAACCGAATGATCATTCGGTTTTTAAATTCTTCACTCTCGTTCACCAATCGCGACAATGCTCGCCACAAAGCGGGTGGATTACGGTCGTCGCCAAAAGTGCCGTAATGACCAATGATGAATTTATCTGTCGGCTCTACTTTTCTCCCCTCAAAATCCAAATGATCGAATCCGTTCGTTAACACCTGTACCGCACCTCCACGAATTTTCTCATACTCGAGACTCCAAGACCAGCTTACCGTATCTACAAGAGTTGCTTCCCTTAATACACTTCGCTCCAATTTCTCGTGTCTACGCTTTGCCCATGCACTCATTTGGAATTTATCTGCATTGTCCATATTCACCCAAGGATCTCTGAAGTCTGCCAACCAGGAAACACCGGTCTTTCGATGAACCCGGCGCGCAATCAAATGCATGCTGTGCGGAGGACCGGTGCTTACAATCATATCAACCGGATTCTCTTTTAAATACTTCAACAAGAAATTAGAGGCAGGAAGAATCCAAAACATGCGCGCGTCTGGAATTAAAATATTACCTCGAACCCACGCCATTAAACGTTCCATGAAAGAAGGTCCTTTTTCGCTGCGAATGAATCCAGCGCTTATTCCAGCATCGCCCTTTCCAGTAGCTTTTCGCAATGCACGATAAGGTTCGAAAATAGGACAACGGATTACCTCTACTCCTTCCGGAATTTCCGACAATAACGTTTCATCATACACCGGATAGTCGGCATTCTCTGGAACGAAAACCACAGGCTGCCAATCGCTGTTGTGTAAATACTTCACAAACTTCAACCAACGTTGAACTCCTCCTCCACCTGCGGGAGGCCAATAATAGGCTATGATTAATACGCGCTTTTTCACTACTTACAAAATTCGCAATAATCCGACTCTGGATTGTGCCTAAATGTTTGCGTTTCCAACAAACTCTTCAACACTCCTAACAATTCTTCTTCGAACTTATCTACATCTGCTTCACGCAATACCGCGCGCTCTTCTCCACGCATAAGCGAAACAGGTCCCTGCTTCGCGTGCTTCAATCCGAACAACATGGCCTGCGTATTCTCCGGCGCATGTCCGCCTTTCACCCACATGTATGAATACGTTAAAATTTGAAGCAGCTTCGGTTTGGTGTCTTTCAACCAAGGACCTTCTTTGTCGCTCAACTTCAATTCATCGGGCTTCACACTTCCTGTCTTGTAATCCAAGACTATAAAGTTTCCAGCTTGCTCATCTACACGATCTGCCTTTCCCCGAACACGTGCAGGAATATTAACTCCGATCTTATCCATGGGAAGTTCTGCCATGAGTTCTACCTCCACCCCGTTCACCAATCGCTCTTGACCTTCGTTGCGTGCTTCATTGAACTGCTTCTGATCGTATTCCAATACCACTTCAATCATGCACTTCACAATGCGACGCATGATGATATCGAATCCCGCCAATTCGAAATTCGAATTGTAAAGTTTAACAATGGCGGCGTCTATAAGCGCATCTAATTCTAATTTGAATCCGTCAAAATCCGCGTCGTGAATCGTCATTCCAACAAAACGCTTGTACAGCGTTTCCAACACATCGTGAACAATAGAACCAAATGTGGAAGCCTCCATATTCTCTTCCAAACTCTCCACTTCGCCCAATCCAACAACATAGCGGTAATAGAAGTCGAGCGGACAGCGCATGAACTTATTCAATGCCGAAGGTGAAATTCCATATTCCAACAAATCGTGAATGCGTTTCGTTGAAAACTCATTCGCCGCAATTTCTTCTTCTCC
Organism: Flavobacteriales bacterium; assembly: GCA_044354975.1. GTDB lineage: Bacteria > Bacteroidota > Bacteroidia > Flavobacteriales_D > Sanyastnellaceae > CAIZGX01. The sequence continues at coordinate 16,310 of JBIKZA010000049.1, read as the reverse complement.
CGTCTGCAAAAACTTATTGCTGTGCTCGAAGTCTTCATACCGAACGTTCGTTCGGTCTCCGTATCCCGTTAGCTCTTGTCCTATTTGCATGAGATAGCGCGAAGGCTCGGTCATCTTGTAATCAGAACTCAAAGTGTGATACAACAATCGAATATCTTCCGCACGCTGCAACAATCGGTAAAACGAATAGGCAATGGTCCCTTCACGTTCTTCAGCCGAAGGCAATTCAAACGCTCTTCTTAAATCGAATGGAATGAGCGATTGCGCCCTTCCATTTCCTGGAAATTGTTCATCATTCGCGCCAACAATAATCACGTGTTTGAAATCTACCGCACGTGTCTCCACCATGCTCAACACCTGAAGTCCTTCCAACGGCTCTCCTTGAAATGCAATGGTCTCTTGCGAAGCGTAATGTTGAAACAATAGATCTAACAAAGGCACTTCATTCAAAAATGAATTTCCTTCCATGTGCATTTCAATTCGACCTAAAATCTGCTGTAGTCGCAGGGCCGTTTCCTTCGTCAATTCATCTGCACCGTCTGCTTCAATAAATACAGAAAGAAACTTTTTCAGACGAACAATGCAATTCGGCAAATCGAAATTCTCGGTGGTCAGTAATTCTTCCAACGTTTTCATAGCCGGAAGTTTTTCAACCAACTCCTTCAGCTCTTTCTCTCTTATGTAAATGAATTTTCTACGCATGACATAGCGCTGAATTTCTCTCCGCTCAGCAGAAGGAATAAGAACGTTTAAATCGGTTTGAAGAATCCATTGCGAGAAATCCTTGTAATACATTCCCTTCTTCACTTCCTTCGACAAGCGACTCCACATGCGCAAGAGCATGCGCACCACGCGGAACAAGGCCACCTGATCAATGGGATATCCCAATGCCACATTCACGGGAGAGTCTATGGACAATCCGTTTAAAAACGGACGAAGCAAGAACGGCTGAACCAAGACAACTGCGGTATTCGCACGATCTTCTTCACTCAACTCATTCACCAATTTCGAAGCAGCGAAAGCAGAAGCCAAAGGCGTGACCACTTTCGAGAATGTTATGGTTCGACTTCGTGTATTGAAATCATCTGTCTTCGCAATGGGCATTCTTCTTTCTTCCCACGAGCGGAAAAATATTCCCGCTTCATGAATGGGATTGTTCACGTAATAGGCATCTGCATCGAAACGGAAAAACACTTTTCCTGTTTTATGAAGACGTATCACCCATTTCTCTTCAGCCTTCGAAAAGGCTGTTATTCCAACAAAATAAATAGCATCTGTACTCGACGGAAAATTCACTTCCACCTTCTCTTCCGCCATGGCTCTGTTAAGTCGTGCGTAACTGTAGGCATGCTGTGCGTTTTGTAATTCAACAAAACGATGATAAACCCTTCCAAGATCCAACCAGAAATCTGCGTAATCTTCTTGCGCATCGGTTAAGGGTTGAATGCCGAAACTCCAATTCTCAATATCCTTAACATCTTTCAAATTCTTAAAAACCTCACCTGGATTGGCAAGCGCGACATCGATATCGTTGAAATCGTCGAGCGCCATGCTTCCCCATTTCATAAAGACTTCAAATGAATCTGGGCTTTCAACCACTTCGGTGTAGGCGCGATAAAGCAACAGAAGTAAACTTAATTTTTCTTCGGTTCTTTCTTTCACAACAGATTTAACAAACTGCGGAAGCAGCATGAGCTGTGGCGTAAGGAAGGCAGAACCTAAAATTTCAAACAGAAATTTTTTCAAAAAAACTTTGGAACGATTGCTTGGAAGCACCACAATTATGCGGTGCAAATCTTTGCCGTGTTGGTCAATGAGTTCTTGAGCAATCCGTCTTAAAAAAAGTTCTTCTGAATTTGTTTGCATATTCGCAGTATGAATTTCCCAAAGTTTCTAAAATTTCCAGAAGGAAAACGCATTGTTCAAATCTTTTCCTCAACAACTTTTGAAGAAGTGGTCATTATGGGGACTTCCTATTTCATTCATACCAACAATGCCGTAACGCACGCCGACCGTATTTACGTCATGGATCTCTTGGAAAGCGGGAATGGCGCCACGTTCATTTCGGAAGAAGAATACAATGCGCTTAAAGCTAGCATTTCTTCCAACTACAAATTGAAATCCATTTGAACATTCTCGTGTTCGAATTACGCTTTGCCGACCTGAAAGCCCTTTCCATTCCTTTCATTACTTTACTTCATGAAACTTCAGTTTGAAAAAAATGTGGACTTGTTGGCGCACAACACGTTTGGCATTTCAGCAATAGCTAGAGAATTTGCACGCATAGACCAAACGGAACACGTGCAAGAGGCGTTGGAGTATGTGCGCCAGAGCAAGAACAATCACCTGGTTCTTGGTGGGGGAAGCAATATTCTATTCACACAAGATGTCGATGCTATTGTTCTTCAAAACAGATTATTCGGAATTGAATTGGACAAGGAAGACGATATGCATGTGTATGTGCGCGTGGCCGCGGGAGAGAACTGGCACAACTTCGTGTTACATTGCATTCGAAACAAATGGGCCGGAGTTGAAAATCTTTCGCTCATTCCCGGATGTGTAGGTGCGAGCCCTATGCAAAACATTGGCGCCTACGGTGTAGAGATGAGCAGCATTTTGGATTATGTGGAAGCCGTGAACATTCACACTTCCGAAAAACACACCTTCTCTTTGAACGACTGTGAATTGGGGTATCGCGAAAGTATCTTCAAGCGGAAAGAAAAAGGCAATTGGTTCATCACACACGTAGGTTTCAAACTAAACAAGCGTCCCGTATTTCACATTGAATACGGCGCCATAGCCGACGAACTCGACAAAATGGAAATTGATACGTTAAGCATTAAGCACATTAGTCAAGCCGTTATAGCCATTCGAAGTTCGAAGCTTCCCGACCCGAAAGTCTTGGGTAATGCAGGAAGCTTCTTCAAAAATCCAACGGTGGATCTTTCTGTACTACGTGCCATTCAAACTCATGACGAAAAAATTCCTTTTTATCCGGTGAATGAAAACACGGTTAAAATACCCGCTGGATATATGATTGAACATGCCGGTTGGAAAGGCAAGCGCGTTGGAAACTGTGGGGTGCATGAAAAACAAGCCTTGGTTCTCGTGAATTACGGCGGAGCAACAGGAAAGGAAATCTTCACTCTGAGCGGAGATATAATGACCGATGTCAATAATAAATATGGTATTGAATTGGAGCGTGAAGTAAATGTGTGGTAACTTTGTAAATCATTATAAAACCCAACTATTTTGAGCACAATCAGATTTAAAACAACGGGAACTCCATTTTTCGATCATTTGAAGAACGGAGTAGATTCATACTTCAACGCTACACGTCGCAACAGATGGGGAAATTGGCTCGTATTCGTGAAAGCAACTGTTCTTTTAATCAGCTTTTTCGCACTCTATATTTCACTTGTTTTTGGAAATCTTTCTATTTGGATGAACCTTGGCGCTTGCGTGCTTTTGGGACTCACCTTAGCTGGAATTGGATTCAACTTGATGCATGATGGTGCGCACGGAAGTTTTTCAGACAAGAAATGGTTGAACGAAATCATGGCTCACACCTTGAACATGGTAGGCGGAGATGTTAGCTTGTGGAAGACGAAACACAACGTGATTCACCACTCGTTCACGAACATTGAAGGTCACGATGACGACATTAACATTCAGCCGATGATGCGCACGAATGAGAATCAGCCACGTTACAAGATCCATCGCTTTCAACACATCTACGCTTATATTCTTTACTGTTTAACATACATTTCTTGGATTTGGATCGACGATGTAAAGAAATACAGAACTCAACAAGTGGGTATTACCAAACTGAAAAAGTTCACGCTCATCAATCACTTTACTTTTTGGGCAACGAAGTTGAGTTACGTTGCTACGTTTATTGTTCTTCCAATTATTTTCAAAGGAATACTTGCAGCCATCTTGGGTTACTTGATCGTTTCTATGGTAACTGGAATTGTTATCGCTGTTGTGTTTCAATTGGCGCACGTAGTAGAATCTGTTTCCTTCAACGATCCTGATGATACTAACGGTATCATTGAACAAGAATGGGCCATACACCAAATCAATACCACCAGTAACTTCGCAACAAAGAATCCTTTGGTATCTTGGTTTACAGGCGGATTGAATTACCAAGTGGAGCACCATTTGTTCCCACGTATTTCACATGTTCACTATCCGGCATTGAATAAAATTGTTCGTGAGACGTGTGAGAAATTCGGTGTTCAATACAACGAATACGGCACTGTTGTGGCTGCGGTGCGTTCACACACGCGTCACTTGAAGTCAATGGGCATTGCGGATTAACCTTCGGTAAGTTTCAGACTTTGTGCCATCTCCGCTACTGCAGGACAAATAAGGGTGTTCCGAAAAGTAAGAGACATGATTTGGGTCATGTTTTTACGATCGGTATGCGGGTATTCTCGGCACGCCTTCGGCCTAACGTCATAGATATTGCAACTGTTGTCTTCCAAATTCAAAAACGAACACGGACTTGAATTCAGAACCCAATCGCGCATCTCATCCATATGCAAATACTTGTCTGTAAACTCTGCAACGCGCATTCCCAAATGCTTTGCAATACGTTCAATATCTACATCGCGAAAAATTGGACTCGTGGTTCTGCAACAATTCCCGCAGGTTAAACAGTCGGTCTTTGCAAAAACCTGCTTGTGCAGCGCATGAAAAACATCATCGATTTTTTTCTTCTTGGCTAAACGATTGAAGAGTTTCTTATTCTCTTTCACATTCCTTTGCGCTTCCTCTAAAAATTGTATTTGCTTGTCATTCATGTGGATCAGAAAATGCAGGGTTTTGTAAAAAAGAGGTGTCGGTTAAACATTTCAAAAACGAAATCAAATCCGACTTCGACTGTGCGCTCAATTGCAATCCGCCCGTAGTAAATTTCATAAACGGATCTATCGTTGCACTCGGTGTTCCTCCGCTGTTGTAGTGATCTATCACTTGCTCCAACGTTGTGAATCTTCCGTCGTGCATGTATGGTCCAGACAATTCAACATTGCGCAAGGTAGGTGTTTTGAATTTACCGTTATCGTAAAAACTTCCCGTCACTGCGCCCCTTCCCAAATCGCTGAAAGTTGCGTCTAGCCCGTTGTTGTGAAACAGATAGTCGCTCATTTGCATGCTTCCAAATCCGTGACAGTGGAAACAATCCGCACCGAAACTTCCACCAGGAACTTGATCCGGACTTCCTCCTTCGGTTAAGAAAAGATTGAATCCATTTTGCTCTGCTAGTGTAAATTGATACTGCCCGATGCGTTGCTTATCGAATTTCGAATTGGAAGAAATCATAGTTCTTAAGAATGAAGCAATGGCCTTAACAATCTTTTCTTTCGTGACTTCATTTGACCCATAGGCCTTGAAGAACATTGCGTCATAAATGGGATCCGCATCTATTTGCTCAACGGCATGATTCCAGTCTTCAGCCATTTCAATGGGATTTTCAACAGGCTCATAAATTTGATCTTCAAGTGTTACAGCCCTTCCATCCCAAAAATAAGTTGGCGACCAACCCAAGTTTACGAGTGGCATGGCTTGACGAGTGCCGACTTCACCATTGATACCAATGGAATACTGTCGCGGATCTGAAAATCCGTTCTCAGGTAAATGACAAGTCCCGCAAGACATCGCGTCATCACCACTCAATTTTTTTTCCCAAAATAAATAACGCCCCAAATTCACACCTTCCACCGTTAGCGGATTATCTGCAGGAATATCCATGGGAGGGAAAAACGGAGGAATCACGAGATCGTATGGAGTGACTATGGGACCTTCAGGCGCCTCGTGCTTGCATGTCCACAAGAGACTTGCCAATGCAATAAGAAAAAAGAAAGTGAAACGCCTTGCCGTCATACTTCAAAAATACGCGAGAAAGAACAAACAAATTTATTTCATTCGCTAATCTTCCTCGGCCGATAAAAAATTTTCATTCTGAACGAAATTCCAGTCGGTCAACGTCTTCAAAAAAGCCACCAACGCCGCCTCTTCATCCTTCAATAAATTTAGAGGCTTTACGCGAGCATCTTTCGTTGAACGAGTTCCTCCTCCGGTGTTGTAAAACGAAACCACTTCTTCCAACGAACTCATGGAACCATTATGCATGTATGGCGCTGTCAATTCGACATTTCGTAACGTGGGAGTCTTGAATTTCCCGCGGTCAGATGCCGAATATGTTTTTCTTTCCAAACCAATGTCGGAATCTTCAAAGCCCAAACTATAAAACTGATAGTCGGTAAAAAACGGCCCGGAATGACAACTGCTGCATTGCGTTCGTTCAGAAAAAAACAATGCCATTCCTTGCTTTTCTATGTCTGAATAATCGTTCGATTCCAAAAAATAATGTCGATCGAATTTTGAATCGCCACTGATTAATGCACGCTGAAAGCAAGCCAAGGCACGCGTTATAGTGAACGCATCCAACTCCCTTCCATAAGCGGCTTTACTCAATTCAGAATAATTCTCACTCGACTTCAATCGATCAATGACTCCTTCCATACTCAGCGACAATTCATGCTTCTCATGAATGGGTCCGAGCGCTTGCAATTCCAATGTTGGCACACCGCCTTCGCTCATGAAATAGGGAGACCACGCCAAGTTCGCGAGGGTGGGTGCGTTCCGAGCGAATTCATTTTCATGGAAGGAAGAAACCGTTCTTCCGTCGGTAAATGCCGCAGGCAAACGATGACAAGATGCACACGACTGATCTTCGTTCTTCGACAATTTCACTTCGTAAAATAATTTCTTTCCCAATTCAAATCGAAGAAGCGTGGGTTCATTTCCTTCCGGAAAATTTATAGGTGGAAAATAATGCGGTTGTTTGAATGAAATAGTCTTGTCCTGCAATCCTTCTTCGGCGCAGCCTGAAAGGATTCCAGCTATCAAAAAAAAGAAAACTATGATTCTCATTGAAGATGAAACGCTGAAACAAAATTGTTCGTGATGCGCTCTGCCAATGGAAAATTCGAAGTGGTGTGCGTAAGGTTGTCAATAGACAAATCAATAGGATCCACAGGTCTGTTGAAGACACTGTCAATAGCCACTTCCATGTTGAACGTGCGCGAATCGCCTTCCGATAAACTTACATTTCCAGTATTGAAATGCAAGACGCGATATAGAGGATCGTCTCCTGTGTGATAAGAGTAAGAATCCATCAACGGCGCATTCGGCGTGCCTGTTAGCTCATACCTTCCTTCCACCTTTACAAAAATATATCCAGTGTTCCAGTACCAAAACATGCCGTTGGAACCTTGAACACTCAACGGATTGGAATTCGCGTATTGTGAAGGATCGACATTCTTATTTAGATTACCAGGAACTCCTACGCCGAAAGAAAGCGAAGAAAATGTTTGTGGAGAAACATCCAAAGACAGTGTTTTCGGTTCAAGAAGTGTAAACATAAAAGCTTGTTTCAACAAAGTTGAATCAGGGCCGTTGTGCGCATAAATATTTGACAAATAAAACTGAACATTCTCCACACGAAGCTGCTGCCCAAAAGAATTGGTATAAACTGAATCAATGGAAAGCGGCTCACCGTCGTACGTTGGAATAAATTTCAGATGCACTTTCGGCTTCGGAGTTTGTGGACTTTCTTCTCCACACGACCCGAGAAATAGAGCAAGTAAAACGACGAAGAAATAATTATTCACAATTTTCATTTTCATTGCTACATGGATTTACTTTCACTTCACAAATTAAAGATAACATTCAATTTGCAAATTTGACTTTCTATTGATGGAAAATGAACCCTTTCTCGTATTAAAAAGTTCTGCAGGTAGCGGAAAGACCTATGCCCTGGTTAGACACTTCCTTTTTTTAAGTTTAAAGAGCGAAGAAGCCTTTGCTTACAGCCACATTTTGGCTATTACATTCACCAATGCGGCAGCTTCTGAAATGAAGGAGCGCGTAATGGAAAGACTTCACGAATTCACCTTTCTTAAGGCCTTGGAAGGAAAGAATGAATTGTTCAACGACATTCGAGAAGAACTCGATGTTTCACCCATGATTTTGCAAGAGCGCGCAAGAAAAACATTGTCACACATGTTGCACAATTATTCGCGCTTAAGCATCAGCACCATTGATAGCTTTACTCACCGCATTGTGCGTGCCTTCGCGAAAGACCTTCAGATTCATCCCGACTTTTCCATTGAAATGGATACCGAGAAGTTTCTAGAGCAATGCGTCGATGCGTGTCTCGATGAAGTTGGAGAAGATGCTGAATTAACGACTTACTTAGAAAATTACGTCATGAGTAATTTCGAAGAAGAAGAAGATTGGAACGTTAAAAAAGGAATGATTGGCATCTCAAGACAACTGGTGAAAGAAGATGCCCGCAACATTCTTCAGCTGTTCGAGAATTTGCACATTACGGAATATGAACTCATAAAAAAAGCTTATCAAGCTAAACTGACAGAGCTTACGGAAGAGCTCTTCAATAGAATAGACAATGTCTTCGAGAAGATTGAAGAGAACAATTTGACAGCACAAGATTTTTTCAATAATGGAAAAGGAACCATCACTTATTTGCGGAAAGTAAGAAGTGGAACTTTCGATTTACCTGGTGCCAATCTTCTTAAAGTTCTTGAAAAAGGTTGGGGCAAACCGAAACAAACGCAAGTAGATGCTCTGAATCCGCAACTTAATGAGACTGCAGAATACGTTATTGAATGGTTGAAAGGAAACAACAAGCACGACTTCATTCGAATCAGTAAAATACTTCCTCGCATCTTCACGACCGGTTTACTCAGCAAGCTGAATGAAGTGAGTCAGCGCATTAAAACGGAAGAAAACCTCTTACTCATTTCCGACTTTCACGCCATTGTTTCCGCAGTGGTTCAAGAAAGCACCGCTCCCTTCATTTATGAGCGTGCTGGAGAAAGGTATCACCACATTCTCATAGACGAGTTTCAAGATACTTCTGAAATGCAGTGGAAGAATTTCCTTCCACTTTTCGAAAATGCCATTGCTCAAGGAAATTTCAACTTGGTGGTTGGAGACGGAAAGCAGAGTATTTATCGTTGGAGAAATGGAAATGTTGAACAGTTCGTTCGACTCCCGAAATTGTACGATGGCGCTCCAGATACCATGCAACACTTGTTGAACGATGCGTACAAAGAGGAAGTATTAAATACAAATAGAAGAAGTGGAAAAGCGATCATTGAATTCAACAACACTCTTTTCGGCGCATTGAAAGAAAAGCTCGGACCGCTGCAAGATGTGTATGACAAACATGAGCAAGAATGCAGCAAAAAGCATCCCGGATTTGTTGAAGTTCAAACCGTAGTCTTAGACAGAAAAGACAGCAGCGATTTACACATGTTGAATGGCATAGTAGAAGCTATACGTGAATGCAAAGCAGACGGGTATGATTGGGGTGACATTGCCATTCTTACCAGGAAAGGCAAATCGGAATCGACAAAAATTTCTGAATTCATTCTTCAACAAACCGAAAAAATTCCGTTGACAACGGAGGACAGTTTCTTGGTTCAAAATTCCAACGAAGTACAGCTACTTATGGCGTGTATAAACTACTTCGGAAAAGAGACCGAGAATTTTTATCGATTCAATTTAATCCGAAGAATCTGCGATGTGTTTCCAGACAAATTCAACTACAGTGAAATTATTTCAACGTATATAGAGCAGTTGGAAAGAGGAAAGCTTCGTTTTAAAGTGAACGAGTTTTTAGACGAATATTATCCTGGGCTTCGAAATATTGTAAAAGACAACGCACATCCGTTCGAGTGTATTCAAGAATTGATTCGATACTTCCAATTGCCTTTCGATGTGTATTTGGAATTCTTCGAAAATCAATTGCTTCAACTTTCACACAGAAATGGAATGGGATTTTCGGAGATGACCGATTGGTGGAACGACAACCGCGGCAAGCTGTACATTCAAAATGGATCGAAGCAAAATGCTGTTCGCATATTAACCATTCACAAAAGCAAAGGGTTGCAATTCCCTGTTGTGATCTTCCCGAAATTCGACACCAAACATCCGAATCAAACCTTGTGGGTGCAGGCGCCAGATGTTCACCCTGGATATACCAAAGGACTCATCAACTTCACGCCTAGCAAGGCTCCCAAGGAAGATGACCCTCAAGAAATTCGAACAGAGAACAACAAGATTTTGCTCGACGACATGAACCTACTCTATGTAGCGCTCACTCGTCCGGAAGACCGATTGTATTTCCTAACCGAAAGCAAACCTTCTTCAACAAATAGCGCATTAAATACTTATCTCTACGACTATTTCAATACGCATCACACCGGATTGAATAAATTTCAATTCGGAGAAAAAGTGAAACACGTGAAAGTGGAAAAGGCAGAAGAAAAAGCAATTGCACTTCTCGATGGTACACGACTCAATGCCGTGCAGCCCGACTTCCGCATGCGTGAAACGAAACGCAAAGACATGGAGGGAAAAGAAGCGTTAGTCATGGGAAACCATTTACACGCTTGTCTTTCAACCTTGAATCACCTGAGCGCTTGGGAAGAATCTTTATCGAATTATCTCTTCGAACACACAGAGCTTCAACAAAAAGAAAAAGAAGTGCTCTCCAATCAAGTCAAAGAAACATTAAGCCACGATTCCTTTCAGCAAATATTTAATACAGCAGACGAAGTACTTACGGAGCACGACATTCAGGTGAACGTGCGCGAAGTGGCTCGTCCAGATCGAATTCATTTGGGGAAGGACTATGTTGAAGTGTATGACTTCAAGACAGGCGCTGAAATGGACAAGCATTTTCAACAAGTGAAAAACTATATGTCTGCGCTACAAGCCGCAACGGATAAGACTGTTAGAGGATATCTTGCCTACACGAAAACGGGAACATTGAAAGAAGTTGTACTCTAATTATTTAGCGCACAAAGCCTCAATCTCTTCCACTTCCAACGGGAAATTCGCGAACAAATCGCGACTTCCGTTTTCTGTAATCACAATGTTATTTTCTAAACGAATGCCTAGATTTTCTTCAGGAATGTAAATGCCCGGTTCCACGGTGAAGACGTTTCCAACTTCAATAGGCTTGTTCCAATTTCCAACATCGTGAACGTCTAATCCTAAGAAGTGAGAAGTTCCGTGCATGAAATATTTCTTGTATGCAGGCCAAGAAGGATTTTGATTCTTCACATCTTCTTCCGAAATCAAATTCAATTTCAACAATTCCGCAGTCATCATCTCGCCTACTGCCACGTGGTATTCAGACATGATCACACCCGGCTTCAAATAAGCAGTGGCTTGTTTCATTACTGAAAGAACAGCGTTGTAGACATCCTTCTGACGCTGTGTGAATTTTCCACTCACAGGCAAACAGCGGGTCATATCGGCAGAGTAATTTCCATACTCAGCGCCTACATCTAGAAGTATTACATCGCCTTCTTTACAAGGTTTGTCGTTGTCTATGTAATGCAAAACACAAGCGCTTTCACCCGACGCAATAATTGGCGTATAACCAAATCCACGAGAGCCGCTGCTTAAAAATTCATGAGCGAATTCCGCTTCAATCACATATTCCATAACACCTGGACGTATCATTTTCATCACACGCAACAAACCGCTGTGCGTAATGTCCACTGCCTTTTGAATTTGAGCAATTTCTTCTTCGTCCTTCACAGCGCGCAGCGCATGCATGATTGGAGCAGATCTATCAATAGTATGATGAGGATATTTTTCACGGAACCATTTAGACAAGCGCATTTCACGCGTCTCTACTTCAATGGTAGCGCGTGAATGTTCGTTGCTATTTAAGTAAACGCAAGCAGCCTCACCAATAACTGTATGAAGTATTTTCTCGAATTCAGAAGTCCAATAAATGGTTGTAACCCCGGTGCGATCTTTCGCATGTACTTTATTCAATTTCGCTCCTTCCCAAACAGCAATGTGATCGTTCGTTTCGCGAACAAAAAGCATTTCTCTATGCGCAGGATTCGTAGCATCTGGAAAAAGAATAAGCATCGTTTCCTCTTGATCTACACCCGTTAAGTAAAAAATATCGCTGTGTTGCTTGAAAGGCAAAGTGCCGTCGGCGCTGGTTGGATAAATATCGTTACTCGTAAATATAGCCAAACCTTTCTCTTCCATGCGAGAAGCGAAGCGTTTGCGATTGTTTGAATAATGTGTTGAAGAAAGAGCTGTGTAGCGCATAATATAAATTACAATTTGACAAATCTAATAGAGTTTCCTTTACTAGTGGAATTAAATGGATGAATGGTATAAACTCCTGCAGAAAGGTCAGAAACTTCAAGTGTATTCCAAACATTCAGACTTAAAGCAGAAATAATCTTAATGGTTCTTCCCGTTGCATCTTGAATAGCGACATGAGTTGTGCCCTCACTCAATGCGTTAACGCGTAAACGAATTTCATTCGATGCTGGATTCGGAAATACTTCCGTTGATGTCGCGAGAAGATTAGTGAGTTCAGATACATTTATCCCCTGAACGCACGAACCGTATATGTATGATGGTATTCTTTCTGCATTATTATTAACGACATCAACAACTTCATCTATACAAATTTCATTATTTCCATAATTCGCTAGGTAAACACGGCACAAACTTGTGGGAGCAAGACTGTTCTCGATTTTATTTCCATAAATATTGGAGACAGCGAAAACAGATTCAGTAAATGTGTTGAAGCCTGTTTCACAACTGAAAACAGTAGCATCAACCATACTTGTAACACCTATTACGTCTGCACCCGAAATTTCAAATTGATACGCTGTTACATCATCAACTACACTCATCAATTCAATATCTATATATCCCTCAGTAGCATTAAAATTCGAGATTGAAAGACCCGCTGAAGTATTCACATTCACAATATTTCTCGGGAAATCACATGCATTCGTAATGGTAGAACCGCCGTTTCCGCCGTTCATGCACCACTCTGCTAAGTATATATCGTAGACAGAAATTTCACCGTTCGCATTTAGATCATTGCACGTTGTCGCAGTAATATTCTCTTGCGACAATATTCCCATGTACACACTAACATCTGATGTGTTTAAATCGTTGTCTGGATTAACATCACCAAAAATCGACGGGCCATTACAAACTCCGTTACAATCCAATTCTGCTGATCCATTTATACTTCCAGTGCAATCGATGTAGGACGGACAATCCGCCAATAATGCAAACGTTGGAACTCCATTATTCCAAAAAATCTCCATACAAACAGAAACCGCGTTGTTCTGTGTGTTGCTCTCGTATCTGCCCAAGGCATCTGGCAAGTAGTAAGGGTTTACTAAAGCCACAAAGCGGTATTGGCCTGCAGGAATTCCGGTAATGTCTAACCATTGACACTGCGTTCCTGCTCCATAAATATCATAGCATCCTGAAGAAATTCCCATATCAGAACAATTGTATTGACCAAAGCCACACAAATCCATTACGCAAAATCCATTTTTATGTCCCACTGGAACGAGATCTCCATTTTCATCCATTAGACGATAATCTCCATATCCCTCATAATGCGTATGCCCATGGCAATTAACTACGCTAAACATTTCTGGGTTAGCGGAAGGGTTGCCAATGTAATAATCGGCTTGTCCTATGTTGTCTATTTTCGAACTAAATCCAATAATCCATCTGTTCCCATAACCTGTAACACAACCTTCTTGAACATCGCACTCAGCTGCACCAATTTGACTGATATATAACGAATTCACCAGCGCCAAACTATCAAATCTCAAATCGGGTTGCGAGCAAAGTTCACTTGGAAAAAAGACACATGAACCGTCGTCTTCAGTAGCCATTGGATTAAAATTACAAGCTGTAGGATTTGTACATCCGACAATTTGTCCGATATACGTAATATTAAAGTTTACTGAATCCGTGCAATCTGCAAAATAATCACCAATTCTTACAAAATAAATTGTTCCGGCAGTGAGATTTACCTCGACATGCGCTTGAAGGCCGCAGAAATCGTCGTTATAAGCATACGTGCCCTCTGCAAACTCTGTTGGAGTGGCGACACACGATTCATATATCCAAATCTTGGTATCGCAGCTGTTGGTTCCACAAGTTGAGAATTCGGTAATGCCGGATTCTAAGGGAATGTAAGTGAACCAAGTGTCTTCATACATACCTACATAATCACCTGTAGTTGTTAAAGGAATTGGGTTATCACATGTTGTTCCTTGCTGAGCATGCGCCGATAGCATCAAAGCAACACCTGCAAAAAGTAAAATTAGTTTCTTCATAATTCAGATTAAGATTCCCGAAGTTAACGATTTCACTTGAATGCCCTCTGCTAATTCCGACAATTCATTTCAAGTCTATGCCCTTATCCTTTTTCTTATTGAATTCCCACTTGTATCCCGTGAGAATCACAAAATCCATATCGGCATTCGAAAGATCGCGCTGCACCAAATACCCGACAGATATGGCGTTAGACTTATCTAACTTATACTTTACAGATACTTGACTTCTCCAATTCGAATTTTCCAATGTTATTGGAAGGAAAAACAATTCATGGCTCACTTGAAAAGTCAATTTCTCCCACTTGGAAAACTCTAGGCTTATTTTTTCTCGCCAAATGGATTTGATGTCAATCTCTGAGGTAATAGCGCGAGAAATTTGACAGCGTGTTGTTGAGGACAATTTAAAATTTTTGAAAGGGCAACTCAATTGAGCACCCAATGACCAGCGCTTTCTAACGTTGAACCAATCTTCTTCTCGCCTGACACCCACGCGATATTCCAGAGTAGTTGTGAGGTACTTACTCCATTTTTTATCGGTTCCAAAATCAGAAAAAACGTTACTCACCTGAGAGACGTTTTCATTCAATCGAATTTCAGGGTCAATGTGTAATGACCAATCTTTAAAAATTTTCGGATCCTTCCAAGGAGTTAAATCTTTGATGTCGCTGGAGAAAGAGAATGCATTCCACATTCCGGCATCGTTGACATTCTGAGCAGAACCAAACGAAGCTAGAAGAACAAAAAAAAGTAACGCGTTATTACGGCGTATCATAGATGGTTAAATCGGAAACAACAGCATGATCTTCGTTGTCTGTGAGTTCAACCTCTTTCAGCACAACCATTTTCATAGGATCTGTAGTCGGTGGATTTTGTCCAGTTGTGTCTCTGCTGTAGGTATACACGGTGTATTTTCCTTTGCGAAGATTTCTGAATTCGAAATTTCCTTCATAATCAGACATTACTTTGTCATCTGGAGAAAGGTGTTCACCATAGACAATATACACTTCCACATCTGCTGCAGGCACGGTGTAAATTGCGGTAGCTGGATTGGTTAAAACAACACGGAACTCCTTCAATATATTTCCGGAAATAGTTCCAGCTCCTCCTGTACCTGGATCTTTCGTACATGCCGAAAAAACGGCAATAACAGCTAACAAGTAAATTACTTTTTTCATTATTTCAAATTGTGATAGACTGCTTGAACATCTTCGTCCTCCTCAATCTTTTCAATCAACTCTAAAATTTCATCGGTTTGCTCTTCTGAAATTTCCGCATATGTATTCGGAATGCGCTCAAGACTTGACTTATTTGGTATTATTCCCCGATCCTCCAATGCCTTTTGCATATTTCCAAAGTCAGAAAACACGGTGTAAATAACCATTTCATTCTCCTCCTGCTCTGAACTATCAAGTCCGTGATCAATCAATTCCAATTCCAATTCTTCCCATGAAGGAATTTGATCCATTGCCAATCTGAAAACCCCTTTGCGTTCAAAAATGAAAGACAATGATCCGCTGTTTCCCATGAGCCCACCGCTTCGATTAAAATACAAACGACTATTTGCGACAGTTCTTGTTGGATTGTCGGTAGCCGTTTCAACTAAAATTGGAATTCCATAAGGACCATATCCTTCGTAAACTACCTCTTCATAGTTACTTGCATCTTTACTAGAAGCTCTTTTGATTGCGGCATCCACCCGATCTTTCGGCATGTTTACACCTTTCGCATTTGCTACACATTGACGCAAACGCGGGTTGTAAGAGGGGTCTGGTCCGCCTGCCTTAACGGCCATTGCAATTTCCTTTCCTATGCGAGTAAAGGCTTTCGCCATACGGTCATAGCGCGCGAACATCTTGTGCTTGCGCTTTTCAAACATTCTTCCCATGTGGTAAATCTATTTTTGATCCTTTCGGACAAGACAAAAATACAACTTATGCTGCTCCTAAAATACGCAGATGGCTAATGTGTGCACGAATGGCAGATAATACGTTTGGATATTCTTGGTATTCCAACCCAAATTCTTCACATGTGTCTCGCACAATTCCGCTAATTGCCGGATAGTGTATATGACTT
>JBIKZA010000089.1:0-6143 GCA_044354975.1 Flavobacteriales bacterium | reverse complement strand
AGAAGACGGAAAGCATTATAAAATATCCGGACAAAAAATGTGGATCACCAATGCTGGATTTGCAGATGTATTTACGGTTTTTGCAAAAATTGAAGACGATGAAAATCTCACCGCATTTATACTTCATAAAGACATGCCCGGTATTTCGTTGAATCCCGAAGAAAAGAAAATGGGAATCAAGGGGTCTTCCACCCGACAAGTCTTTTTCAATGACGTTCTAGTTCCAATAGAGAACATGTTAAGCGACCGCCAGAATGGATTTAAAATAGCCGTAAACATTTTGAATATTGGACGCATCAAATTAGCCGGAGCAGTCATGGGTGGTGCAAAAGCAACGGTTACTGACTCTGTGGAATACGCCATAGCGCGAGAACAATTCGGAAGATCTATTTCAAAATATGGCGCTATTCGTCACAAGTTAGCAGAGATGGCTATTCGTTGCTATGCCACGGAATCTGCGTTGTATCGGGCTACTCAAAACATTGACGACGCCATTGCTGGATTAATAGAATCTGGAATGGAAAAAGGACCTGCCGTTCTGAAAGGAATTGCAGCATTCGCTCCAGAATGCGCAATACTCAAAGTGTACGGTAGTGAAACATTGGATTACGTTGTAGACGAAGCTGTTCAGATATATGGCGGAATGGGATACAGCGCTGAATCACGCGTGGAAAGGGCTTATCGCGATTCTAGAATCAATCGAATTTTCGAAGGAACTAACGAAATCAATCGCATGCTTATCGTTGACATGCTTTTGAAAAAAGCCATGAAAGGCGAATTGGATTTAATGACTCCAGCTATGAATGTGGCGAACGAATTAATGTCGATTCCTGATTTCGCTGAGCCTAGTGAAGATGTCTTCGAACGCTATTTAGGTTACATTGAAAACCTTAAAAAAGCAGTTCTTATGATAGCCGGAAGTGCCGCTCAAAAACTAATGATGCAATTAGCGAAAGAACAAGAGATCTTAATGAACATTGCGGACATGGCTATTTGGACATACGTTGCTGAAAGCACCGTTCTCAGAACTCAGAAAAGAGTTCAGCTAAGAGGAATAGAAAATTCCGTAAGTCAAATTGCCATGATGCAGACCTTGGTCACAGATCTTGCAGACTTCATAAATAAAGCTGGAAAAGACGCCTTGAATTCTTTTGTTGAGGGAGATGAACAGCGCATGATGATGATGGGCTTGCGCAGATTTACAAAAACAGAACCCTTCAACACGAAAGAAGGTCGACGCACCGTTGCAGCTGAATTAATTGCAGCAGGGAAGTATTGTCTCTAAGAAAGAATTGAAAAATGAAATAAGGAATTAATTCCCTATTTCTGAATGAAACTTAATACGCATCAAGCGCAGGATTCCCTCTTCGTAATCACCGTCGAAATACTCTTCGGCTTCTAAAATATCATCTGTTTCAGATTGCATGAAGTAATCCATGATTTCATCTTGGGAATCTTCATCTATTTCATCATCTATGAAATATTGAATATCTAAGCGTGTTCCAGAATGAACGATGGTTTCAATCTCGTCAATTAAATCTGGATATGTTTTACCAATTCCCTTCGCAATATCGAAAAGCGGAATACGCTTATCTACATTTTGAATGATCTTAATCTTGTGACTGCTTTTCGCATGTGCACTCTTCAAAACAAAATCTTCTGGACGCTCAATATCATTGTCTTCAACATATTTTTTAATCAGTGCTAAAAACGCCGAACCAAATTTCATGGCCTTACCCTTCCCTACTCCTCCAATGTGAGAAAGCTCATCAATGGTAATTGGATATTGAGTAGCCATTTCCTCCATCGAAGGCTCCGAAAAAATCACATAGGGTGGTAGTCCCTTTTCCTTCGAGACTTTCTGACGCAATTCCTTCAGCATTAGGAACAACGTTTCGTCGGATGCTCCTGAACCGGTCGCCTTCACTGCATGAATCAATTCACCGTCGTCATCTGTTTCTCCTATCTCTTCTTCCTTCACTAAATCCATTTTGAAAGGAGTCTTCAAAAATTCCAATCCGTCAGGCGTCAACTTCAACGTTCCGTAGGTTTCAATTTCCTTACGAATGAGATTCTTCACCAAGAGCTGACGCATAATGGCGTTCCAATGCTTGTCTGTTTCCTCTTTTCCAGCGCCAAACAACTTGTGCTTATCTGCTTTGTAAGTCGACACCTCAGCGTTATTAAGCCCGCCCAATACATTCGCAATAAATTTCGCTTTGTGGGTCTCTTTAAATGCTTTTATGCATTCCAAAACCAATTTCACATCTTCCGTAGCATCGAAAATTTCTTTCGGCTTGCGCGAATTATCGTCCATGCCTGCCCCTTCACCGGTAACATCATCCCATTCTTCACCAAAATAGTGAAGCAAATATTTTCTTCGGCTCATTGCCGTTTCGGCATAGGCCATTACTTCTTGAAGAAGCAACATTCCTATTTCCTGCTCCGCAACAGGTTTACCGTGCAGAAACTTCTCTAATTTCTCAACGTCCTTCGGAGAGTAAAAAGCCAAACAATGTCCTTCACCACCATCTCTTCCTGCGCGACCCGTTTCTTGATAGTAACTTTCTAAACTTTTTGGAATATCATGGTGAATAACGAATCTCACATCGGGTTTATCGATTCCCATTCCGAAAGCAATGGTTGCAACAATAACATCTACATCCTGCATTAGGAATTTATCTTGAACATCGTTCCGCTGATGGCTGTCCATTCCAGCATGATATGACAGCGCTTTAATTCCGTTAGCTACGAGCAGCTCTGCAATCTCCTCGGTCTTCTTTCGCGACAGGCAATATACTATCCCACTCTTACCGGCATTCCCTTTTACGAATTGAATGATCTGTTTACCCACGCTTACTTTAGGGCGTACTTCGTAGTACAGATTATCACGGTTGAAAGAAGACTTAAAGACTTTCGCATCAACCATTCCAAGATTCTTCTGAATATCTATCTGAACCTTTGGGGTAGCCGTTGCCGTTAAGGCCATTACGGGTAAATCAGCAATTTGCTGGATAATCGTTTTAATTCTTCTGTATTCCGGACGAAAATCGTGACCCCATTCTGAAATACAATGCGCTTCATCAATAGCAACAAACGAAATTTTACAGGTTCGAAGAAATTCTATATTCTCCTCTTTTGTCAGAGACTCTGGGGCCACATAAAGGAGCTTGGTCTTTCCACTGAGCATGTCCTTCTTTACTTGAGCAATTTCGCCTTTATTCAGTGAAGAGTTAATGACGTGCGCTATGCCTTCTTCATTTGAAAATCCTCGCATAGCATCTACCTGATTTTTCATCAAGGCAATCAAAGGCGAAACCACAATAGCCGTTCCTTCCGACATAAGAGCAGGAAGTTGATAGCACAAAGACTTCCCTCCTCCGGTAGGCATAATCACAAAGGTGTCATTTCCTGCAAGCACATTATCGATAACGCCTTCCTGCAGGCCTTTAAAGTTTGAAAATCCAAAGAAATATTTTAAGGCTTCTTTCGGAGCCATATCTGTCGCTGTAATCATTATCATTTAGTAATTGAACGTTATGAAAAAGTAACGTCTCTGTAAACTTCGCATAACGAATATAAGCACAAAAGCACATGCACACCAACAAATTCGATCGAAAAAAAAGACCTCAAAAAACTACCGATTCTTTGCATCTTTGCAAAGTGAAAATGACCTCAAACACTTCAATTTTAGACTCGGCGAAAGAAGCCATTCGATTAGAAGCAGATGCGATTTCCACATTGGGAATGTCGCTAGACAACGCCTTTGTATCTGTTGTAATGGCTGTCCTCGAAACTGAGCAACCGATCATTGTAACGGGAATCGGCAAGAGCGGAATTATTGCTCAAAAATGGGTGGCCACTTTTAATAGCACCGGGCAACCCGCTCAGTTTTTGCATGCCTCTGAAGCCATTCATGGCGATTTGGGTATGGTTCAAAACAATAGCATTGTCTTTTGCCTATCGAAAAGCGGAGACTCCCCTGAAATTCAATACTTGGTTTCCTTGTTGAAATCTATGAATGTTCAGTTAGTGGGAGTAGGTGCTAACACCGAAAGTTTTCTGGCGAAAGAATCGACTTACTTTTTACATACCCCCATGACAAGCGAAGCTTGTCCGAATAATTTAGCTCCAACCGTGAGCACGACACTTCAATTGGCCGTAGGCGACGCAATTGCTGTCTCACTTATGACGGAAAGAGGATTTAGCAAACTCGATTTTGCAAAATTCCATCCCGGAGGTGCCCTTGGAAAAAAACTTTTTACAACCATTGGACAAGTGATGCGCGCAGATGCGCTTCCTCAGGTTTCTTCAGACTGTAACTTCCGTGACTTGCTCATGGAGATATCTTCCAAGCGTGCTGGAGCCACTGCTGTGGTAGAAAACGACGTGCTGTTGGGGATCGTTACAGACGGTGATATTCGAAGAGCAGTAGAGCGTAACGTGAATTTAGATGCATTGCGCGCATCCGACTTAATGAACACATCTGCCAAAAGAATTCAGAGTTCGGCTTTAGCCGTCGAAGGTTTTCAATTGATGGAAAACAACAAGATTAGCCAATTGCTTGTGGTGAACGAAAATGGAAAGTATTGTGGCATTATTCATTTGCACGATCTTCTGAGTGCTGGCATTAATTAATTGAGATGGCTGAAGAGAAAAACATGAGCTTCTTGGAGCATCTTGAGGAACTGAGAAAAAGATTGTTTCGAGCGGTTTTGTTTGCTGTTGCAGGAGTTGTGGTTGTATTTATTTTCGACACTTATGTTATCGAAAACATTATCATGGCGCCGCGCCGCGCCGATTTTCCAACATACCGTTTCTTTTGCTGGCTTGGCCATAACTTAGGTTTGGAAGAGCAGCTCTGCTTTTCAGATGCTAACTTCACACTTCAGAGCACGACAATGGGTGGGAACTTTTCTGCCTACATGACGGTGGTTTTAATTGGAGGAGTCATTCTCGCCTTTCCCGCAATCTTTTATCAGCTTTGGGCCTTTGTGAGACCCGGGTTGAAAAAGACTGAGCTTAAATCTGCCCGAGGCATTGGCTTCTATGTATCCTTGCTATTCTTTCTTGGTGTGCTTTTCGGCTATTATGTTTTGACGCCGCTATCCATTCAGTTTTTAGGAAACTTTGCTTTTGCTGATGTTGAAGTGAACGCAACCATATTGTCTTATTTGAAACTCTGTTCTTCGCTCATTCTAGGAACGGGTTTGGTTTTCCAGATGCCCGTAGTCATTTATTTCTTGGCGAAAATTGGCCTAGTAAGTTCCGCATTCCTTAAAAAATACAGAAGGCATGCCTTTGTAATCAATCTAATTGTAAGCGCAATAATAACACCTCCTGATGTTACTAGTCAACTGCTTGTTTCCCTCCCTTTGCTTTTACTTTACGAAATAAGCATACGCGTAGCTCAGCGTGTTGAAAAAAACAAGTTGTAATTCCAAATTACTGTTTATTTTCGGTTGAAGTGCAAAAGATATTTTACTTATATTCGTACCCTTAAAAGTTAACTTAAATTTAATCAAATGAAGAAAATCTATTTATTAGGTTTGTTCACGGCTGTTGCGAGTGTATCATTCGCACAATGGTCAGTGCAACAATCACCAGCTCGCAGAACGTTCACAAGAAGTGAAATTTCTCCAAAAGCTAGTATCCGTCAAGAAATGGCTCCATCTGCTGACTGGAGCAATCGCGTTGTTCTTCTTTCAGAAGACTTCCAAAGCGTAACAGGCGCTATGCCCGGTGCATTGCCAACTGGATGGTCTACAAACCAAGTGGTTCAAGCAGACCTGTCAAACGGAAACGCATTTAGAACACACAACAGCACAACTGCTAATGGTGGTGGTTACTGGCCTGTTCCACAAATTGGAACAGGAAACAAATTTGCTGGAGCGAATGACGACAACACACCGTGCGACTGTGCAATGGACGATGTTTATCTTCAATCTCCAGCTTTAGATTTCTCTGCAGCTTCAAACATTGCTATTTCTTTCGATATTTTCCATGATGGTAATTTCGGTGGTGGTGATGCAACGCTTCAAGTATCTACAGATGGTGGAACTACATTCAACATCGTTCCAATTGGTGTTGACGAAACAGGTGCAAACATTGATGTATTTCCTTTAGACCAAGACTACTGGCAG
>JBIKZA010000006.1:0-63025 GCA_044354975.1 Flavobacteriales bacterium | reverse complement strand
CTCAGATAATGTGCGGTATAGTATCGATCTGATATTTATTCAAGAGCGCTGCGCAAATGCCCACTGTTCCCGGACGTTTGCGCACAGTATGCTTCTTCAACAAGCCATTGCCGGCATCGCGAAAGACATATTCCTCGCGGTGATAAGTCACGTCTACAAACGCAGGTTCGAACTGAATGAGTTCGTTCATGGTGGTATAAATCTCTTGAATGTTATCTCCTTTCAACGGAGGTAAAATTTCAATGCTGAACAACGTGCGCTTCGCTTCTTCCAAATGCTGAATAACTTTCATACTAGAACAATAAGGGTGATAATATTTTTTTTGCTTCTTGAACGCTAACGCCTCGACGTTGCGCATAATCTTCTACTTGATCCATTTCAATTTTCCCCACACCGAAATATTTACTTTCCGGATGACCAATGAAATAGCCACTTACAGAGGCGGTCGGATACATAGCGAGCGACTCGGTTAACGAGATTCCAATCTCATTTTCTACATTCAATAATTTCCAGATGGTGCGCTTTTCTTCGTGGTCGGGACATGCGGGATATCCTGGTGCTGGACGAATGCCTGTGTACTTTTCCGAGATGAGATCTGCATTCGAGAGCTGCTCATCGGATGCATAACCCCAGTATTCTTTTCGAACTTTTTCATGCAACAATTCTGCAGTGGCTTCCGCCAAACGATCGGCAAGCGCCTTCGAGAGAATGGCATTGTAATCGTCGTTATTCGACTTGAATTGTTCTGCAATTTCTTCCGCCCATTGTCCGGTGGTTACTGCAAAGCAACCGATGTAATCTTCGCAATCAGAAGCAATAAAGTCTGCTAGCGCGAAGTTTGGAACACCTTGCGCTTTCTGCGTTTGCTGACGAAGCGTTAGGAAGGTCACGTCTTCGTTGCACGAAGAATAAGCCTTCGAAAACACATCAATGTCATCAGTGTTTTTTCGTTTTGCTGGAAATAAACCGAACGTTCCTTCGGTTGTGCGTCCTTCGGCAATCCATGATTTTAAAAGCAATTGAACTTCTTTGTAAAGAATGGTTGCTTGTTTACCGATCACCTCATCCGTCAATACATTCGGAAATTTACCCGCCAATTGCCACGCTTGGAAGAAGGGTGTCCAGTCGATGAAGTTCGCCACTTCCTTCAAATCAAATTTTAATTTCTGCACTCCCAATTGTTTCGGTTGGAAGGGAGAGCATTGAGCTGTTGCTTTGAACGCATTGTTGCGTGCATCTTTCAGTGACACCCGACGTTTTTCGCGCTGATGTCTTTCGTAGTTTTCGCGAACACGCGCGTAGTCGATTTTTGTTTGTTGAAGGAAAGCTTCGCTTTCGTTTTTGTTGAACAAGCTCCGCACGGCAGGAACTACCTTGCTTGCATCGTTCACATGTATAACAGGAACGTGTGTGCGTGGTTCAATCTTCACAGCAGTGTGAACGCGCGAAGTGGTAGCGCCTCCAATAAGCAGTGGGAAATTCAGTTTACGTCTTGAAAGATCTTCCGCAAGGTCGCACATGATTTCCAACGACGGCGTAATGAGTCCGCTGAGCCCAATGGCATCGGCGTTTTCGCCAATAGCGGTTTCAATTATAATCTCATTCGGAACCATAACTCCGAGGTCTACAATGTCATATCCGTTGCACGCCAAGACAATGCTTACAATGTTTTTTCCAATGTCGTGAACGTCTCCTTTTACGGTGGCGAGAACTATTTTTTTCTTGGCTTCATGGGTGGAAGGATTGCGTTCTTTTTCCGCAAGCAATTGCGGCTCGAGCACAGCCACAGCTGCTTTCATAACTCGCGCACTTTTCACCACTTGCGGAAGAAACATTTTTCCGCTTCCAAAATAATCGCCCACGATATTCATTCCATCCATTAAAGGTCCTTCAATAATAGAAAGGGGAGTGGGGTAATGCTCGAGTGCTTCCAACACATCATTTTCGATGTGGGTGGTTATGCCGTGCACAAGAGCGTGAGACAATCTTTTTTGCAACGACTCGCTTCGCCATGCCGCAACGATTTCAATTTTATTCTTTTGTGAATTGAATTCCTGCGCTATTTCAAGAAGAGCTTCGGTTGCATTCTCCGTTCGATTGAAAATAACATCTTCCACCTTCAACATTAAATTTTTATCGACATCATCGTAAACCGCAAGCTGCGCGGTGTTCACGATGCCCATGTCCATGCCGGCTTTCACGCCGTGGTATAGGAAAGAAGCGTGCATAGCCTCGCGAACAACATTGTTTCCACGAAACGAGAACGAGACATTCGAAACTCCACCGCTTACTTTCGCATGTGGAAGATTTTGTTTTATCCACTCTGTGGCTTTGAAGAAATCGATCGCGTAGTTCTTGTGCTCATCGAGTCCGGTTCCAATTGGAAAAATATTCGGATCGAAAATAATGTTGTGTGCTGGAAACTTTACAACTTCTGTCAGCACGCGATATGCTCGTTCGCAGATGTTAATTCTTCGATCGTAGGTATCTGCCTGTCCGTGCTCATCGAATGCCATAATCACCATGGCAGCACCGTATTTTTTTACCAGTTTCGCCTTTTCAACAAATGCTTCATCACCGTCTTTCAGACTAAGCGAATTCACAATGCATTTTCCTTGCGCGCATTGCAATCCGGCTTCAATAATTTCCCATTTCGAAGAGTCTATCATTAACGGAACACGGCTTATGTCGGGCTCTGCAGCCAGTAGGTTGCAAAACGTACGCATGGCCTCCACGCCGTCGATCAGTGCATCGTCCATGTTAATGTCCAGAATCACTGAACCGCTTTCCACTTGTTCGCGAGCAATGGCAATAGCCTTGTTATAGTCCTTTTCTTGAATGGCCTTTTTGAATTGAATAGACCCGGCAACGTTGGTGCGTTCACCCACGTTAATGAAGTTCGATTGCGCCTCAATGCGAACAACTTCGAGTCCGGAAAGAAAGAGTGTATTATGCATGGTTGTTTTCGGAATGAATGAGTTCGTGAAGGGCTTTGATGTGCGCGGGCGAGGTGCCGCAACATCCGCCTATGATTCGGAGTTCGGGTTGATTTAAAAACGGTGCAATTTTCGAGCGGAAGGTTTCCGGGCTTTCGTCGTATCCGCCCATAGCGTTGGGCAATCCTGCATTCGGATATGCGCTCAAATACGCGTTGGTGAACGCTTTCAGCGCGAGCACTTGCGGAAGCAATTGTTCAGCACCCAGTGCGCAGTTGAATCCTAAACTGAAAAGCGGCACGTGTTCCAACGACACGGCGAAAGCCGCAGCTGTTTGTCCGCTTAGCGTTCTTCCCGCTAAATCGGTAATGGTACCGCTGGCCATAATGGCAAGATCTCCGTTCGGATTTTCTTTCGTAATGGCGGAAAGGTTCCGATCTTCCATCACATCGAGAATCGCATGGAATGCGGCTTTGGCGTTGAGGGTGTCGAAGATGGTTTCAACTAGGATAGCATCTACACCTCCGTCTAAAAGTCCTTCCACTTGTTCGCGGTAGGCAGACTTCAATTCGTTGTAATTCACGGCTCTGAATTCCGGGCGTTCCACATCGGGTGAGAGCGAGCATGTTTTCGAAGTAGGACCAATGGCTCCGGCAACATACGCTTTCGGTGCATTCGGATTTTCATGTTGAAATTTATCTCGCGCGGCTACTGCCACTTTCGCCGCCGCCACATTGAGTTCGTAGGCGATGTGCGTGAGTTTGTAATCTTCCAAAGAGATGCGCTGTGCATTGAAGGTATTGGTTTCAATGATGTTTGCTCCCGCCTCGAGGTAGTTGAGGTGAATGCGTTCAATGAAATGCGGACGCGTAATGCACAGCAGATCGTTGTTGCCTTTCAGGGGCGAAGGGTGATCTTTGAATTGCTCTCCGCGATAATCTTCTTCGGTCAAATTCAGCAATTGAATTTGCGTGCCCATAGCACCGTCGAGAAGTAAAATGTTTGTTGAAATGTCTTGTAGTATTCCCATAGCGTGTAATGCACTGCCCAATGGGACGGAAGTGAAAACTTCCTTTCTTATCTCCCTTCGAACTGTTTCGAAGTAGGAATTGGCACCCTGCTTTACCGGGTTGCCAAGACATCTAAGGGCCTATTCCCTCCGTCTTTCTGGATAAGTGCGGTGCAAATATAGAACAGAATGTTCTTCGAACGAATGCCCGAAGGGCGAATGTTGCGAAGCAGCGAATGTCTTCGACGAAAAGTGTCCACAACGTAGTTCCAACAACGAAGTTCCCCCGTTTGAACATTGTGCTATAAGTCTTGTTTTAAACTTATGGATAAAATATCCCGGTCTCTTTACCAAACGTTTCTCTCGAACGAAACAAGAAAAAAGAGTGAGCAAATCATTCTAATTATTGCTATAGCCAGTTTCTTCATTCATCTATCACTTATCTTTTTGGTGGATTTAGGTGTGATAAAAATTGACACTGGCACGTCTCTTTTTGAGAATCCAATAGCCGCTATCTACACGCCATTTTCGTTTATCTTGGTCTACGAGGTGTACTTATTGATCTATTATTTGCCTCGTTCGATAACAACTTATATTGGCAAGCAGTATGAGATTATAACACTTATTATCATTCGAAGAATTTTTAAAGACCTCTCTGCGCTTTCTCTGTCTCCCGACTGGTTCACTGAGAAATATGATTTACAATTCACATATGATATTCTTGCATCAGTGATTATGTTTTTCCTTATTTATCTATTCTATAAGCAGAGTCAGAGTAGGATTATAACAGAAGTATCTGATGCGAATAATCAGGATGGTACCGCACGCTTTATTAAGGTGAAAAAAATTATGGCTTTAGCACTTGTGCCGATTCTATTAGCACTTTCAATTTATTCATTTTCTACTTGGTTGTTGGGGACATTATCTCCGACGACTTCTGCTGATGTTGCTTTTCAGAACTTGAACAACGTATTCTTTGAGCAGTTCTTTACGGTCTTGATTATTGTGGATGTGTTTCTTTTATTGTTCTCGTTTTTCCATACAGACGAGTTCCACAAAGTCATTCGGAATTCGGGATTCATTATATCAACGATTCTCATTCGCTTGTCATTCTCGGTAACTGGATTAATGAATACGGTATTGATCATAGCCGCAGTCGTTTTCGGATTGGTCATGTTTTTCATTTATAATAAATTCGAGAAGAAGTTGTCGGAGGAGTAATGTTGCGAAGCAACTAATGCCTTTCAGGCGAATGTTGCGGAGCAACGAATGTCTACGACGAATGCCTTCGGCGAATGCTTCGCGAATGTCTTCAACGAATGCTTCGCGAATTGTAAGAATTGATAGGGTCGAAAAATTTTTCGACCTATGAAAATTGATAGGGTTGAAAAATTTTTCGACCTATGAAAAGGTATAGCGTCGAATTATCATTCGGCCTCCGATATTTGTAAAAATGAAATTAAGATGAAATCGAATTATTTGAAAATTATTTCAGCAGCGCTATTGGTGGCAGTGTTTGTTGGTTGTGGGAATGAAGAGAAGTTGAATGAGTCGAATCAAAAAAGTTTGTCGGAGTATTTTAATTATTCTAATCCAATTGAAGGTGGAGGTGTGAAGTTGATTCCAATTGAAACGCCGGTGGGAACATTCAACGTTTGGACAAAGCGATTTGGGAATAATCCGAAGATTAAAATTTTATTGTTGCACGGAGGTCCTGCCATGACGCACGAATACATGGAGTGCTTCGAGACGTTTTTTCTTCGTGAAGGATTTGAGTTTTACGAATACGATCAGCTGGGTTCTTATTACAGCGATCAACCTACCGATAGTAGTTTGTGGACCACCGAACGTTTTGTTGAAGAGGTTGAACAAATAAGAAAAGCAATAGGCGCCGACCAATCGAATTTCTATGTGCTTGGAAATTCATGGGGAGGAATTCTAGCGATGGAATATGCCTTGAAATATCAAAATAATATGAAGGGTCTCATTGTCGCAAACATGGTGGCCAGCGCTCCGGAATATGGAAAGTATGCCGATGATGTTTTAGCGAAACAAATGAACCCAGAAGTTCTTTCAGAGATTCGAGCACTTGAGGCAAAGAAGGATTTCGCGAATCCGCTATACATGGAGTTGTTAATTCCGAATTATTACAACGAACACATTTGCCGATTGAAAGAATGGCCAGACGGATTAAATCGCGCCATTAAACACGCCAACAACACAATCTATACACTCATGCAAGGCCCGAGTGAATTCGGAATAAGCGGTCGCTTGGCAACATGGGATATTAAAAATCGGTTACATGAAATAGCAGTTCCAACTTTAATGATTGGAGCGAAATACGATACCATGGATCCAGCCGCTATGGAAGAGCAAAGCAAGCTGGTTCAAAAAGGATCGTTCTTGTATTGTCCGAATGGAAGTCATCTTTCCATGTGGGACGACCAGGAGGTGTTCATGAATGGAGTGGTTGCTTTTGTGAAAGAAGTTTCTGCGCAATAGGGCAGAATGTCCGTAGGACGAATGTTGCAGAGCAACGAATGTGCGAGCACGAATGTCCAGAGGACGAATGTTGCGAAGCAACGAATGTGCAAGCACGAATGTTTTCAACGAATGCCTGCGGCGAATGTCTGCGACGATTTTCTTTTTAAAATTTGTCCAATCCGACTTGAATTGCGAATAGGACAAGACTTAGAATCATTCCGAAGATAAAAATGGCTGAGCTGATTTTCAGGAATGGGTATTTTCGGGTCGCAAGGACTTTTCCAATTTGGTAGATGTCACGGACCATAGATTCTTGAACATCTTCTTTCGATTCCATAATGTTCTTCATCTTACTCTGATATTCGTCGTGAGAAAATGCAGTGAAATGCATGAAAAAAAGCGGGTTGAAATTTTTAGAATCGAATGCAGGGCGTCGCTGTGGTAATGAAAGGGGCGCAACAACGAAAATTGCAGTAATAATGCATAAAACAGATGTGGATAGTAAAGACCAAACTCCCCAATAGTCTACCGCGGTTTCCAAACGCCCAAGTGTAATTGAGAAAATAATACAGTTACTAGCGATAATGATATTTGCTTTTTGATCTGCAAAGGAACTCAGTTGAACATGGTGCTGCTGCGTTGTACGCACCATATACATCCAATTGGTATGGTCTTGTTTTTCGATACTCATGGTCGCGAATATAACTTTTCAAAGTGAATACAATGTTAAATATGAAACTAACAAACCTAATTACAGCTTCTCGCCTACATTCGCCACAAATAAATCATCCATGTATACCAAAGTTTCAGTTTCTACCACTTATAGTTGTTCATTGGAACGGGCTTTTAAAACACCAATGCTAATAGATGTTTCAAGAGTTCATACGGGAATGGGGGTTATGCCTGCAATTACCCATTCTTCTGATGATGAAGGTTGGGGAGTTCCTGGTTGCACGAAGAAGGTTTACGCGACTAAATCCATAGCATCAAAAGCTGGATACGCCTCTATGGACAAGGTTCTTGAGCGTATTGAAAATGAATATTGGAAAATTGAAGTCAGCGATTTTCAAAGCTGGATGCTAGGCTTTTTCAAATTCGAAGGAGAATGGCGAACTACAGAACTATCGCCAAATACAATTCAAATCGATTACACGTATAGGCAGTATTTCAAAATGCCTTTTTTGTATCCACTTAACTGGATGTTCACGAATCTTTTCTGGAAGAAATACATGAAACAAGTTTTGGAGAACATTCGAATCATTGCAGAAAGCGACGAGCCCATTCCGAATAAATAAGTGGCGATTGATTAGTGAAAATTGAATATCTTTATTCAACCTTTACCAATTATGAAAAAGCCGCAAATTATCTTCTTGTTTTTTTTGAGCATGGCGCTTTCTATCCACGCACAGAAAAGTCTTTATCAAAATACCAACTTGGGTAGTGGTTCTAAATTAGATTTATCTCTAGCAGAAGAAGATCTTCATTCGCGCAAAGAGAGAACCGCTGTATATAAATTTCCCGATGGAAGAGTTGTTACCCAAAATTCACTGAGCCCCATTCATTTCAAAAATGAAAATGGAGAGTGGATGCCTATAACAAGGTCGTTTCAGCGAAATGAAAATTCAATTTCATTCAATGAACAGCAGCTTCCCATTGTAATCTCCAAGGAAGGATTCATTGAACTGAATTCCAATAGCACAGAGTCTGTATCCTACAGACCGAGCTTGTTTCAGAAGAATTTCAACCTAGATAATTTAGTTGGAAAAGATGGCGTTTTGGAATACAGCACGGATGGTTTCCTTCAAAAAATAGACATTCGAAACAACGCTGTGAAGTCTTCTCTTTTCATTCAGAATTCTCCCGTGTGCCCAAAAGGTGAATACGTAGTGAATGAGGAATTGATTGTTCCGAACGGTTCCAAATTGAATTTCAATTCAGAAAAAGGAAAATGGATAAACAATCGTTGGAAAGGAAGTGTGGAAATTCTGAACGAGAAGAATGAAGTTGTTTCAACGCTTGGAGGAGCCATTTGTATTGACGCTCAGAATGAATTCTATTTGGCGAGTTATTCGTTTAGTGCAATTCAGAACAATAAAATATACGTCAAGATTCACATAGAAGAGCAATGGCTAGCAGATGCTTCAAGAACTTACCCTGTGGAAATTGATCCGCTCGTTACAGGTCCAACGTCTCTTTGGAATGGAGGATATATGCCTTCTTGCTTTATGCCGCAGTACAATGTGGATAGCCTACAAGTGAATGTTCCTGGAGGTATTACGGTGACGGGTCTATTGGTTCAAGCCAGTTATTATGCTGATCCTTTTACCGCAGCGTGGATGTCTGATGGGTCTATGTACTTCAGCACCGAATGCGGACAAACAACGGAATTCACCGTTACAGGCGCTAACGCGAATTTGGCGGGGACGGCCTATTTGATAGATTACGATATGCGCAATCCGTTGATGTGTTGTTATGTTCCAACGTGCGCCGATCAAAATTTTTATCTGCGCATGCACCTTGGAAGAACGTTCGTGGACAATGGTTGCAATACCAATTACATCTATTACGACCAGTTTTCACTCTGGCCATTCACGGCGTACATTGAAGGACATACCGTTGAAACATTCGGCAGTGAATGGTCTGTTCCTAGCACTGCCACATGCACCACCAATTGCGAAGTTACGGGCACGATTCGAATGAAATACGGCATTCCTCCATATACCATTACTCATCCTTGGATGACCGGAAGTGTTGTCACGGGTACTGCCGAACCTTGTAACATTGGAAACTCTTCGAAGCAATTGCAATTGAGCATTCCCAATTGTCCGGATTACTGCAACACAGATCCGACATTGGACATTCCAATACCTTTGGTGCTGGATGCTTGCGGCGCGCAGTTGATAGGAATTACCCCGGCGGTTCTAAATAGAAAACCGGCTCCGGATGTGTCGTTTTCACCTGCTAACTTAGTCGTATGCAACAACGAACCCTTTGATGTTACCGTTCAGTCTTGCCTTCCCAATGCAACAATTACCTGGGCAGGAAATGGACAAGTGGGTAACAGTTCTTTCACTTCTCAGTTCTTTGTTTCGGACACATCGAGTGTTGATGTTTCATACAGCGCCTTTGCGGAACTGAATGGGTGTTTTTCAGATACGATTCAATATTTGGTGAATGTTCAACCGACAATTGATGCGGGCTATTTGGCTAATCCGAATCCGGTAGTGGTATACAACGACGTGCAGTTCACCGATGTGTCAAACGCTTTCGCTTCGAATATTGTAGGATCGGTATGGGATTTTGGTGACGGAAATTCAAGTTCGGGTTCTTCGGTAGTTTATTCCTATCCTGTTCCTGGCGTTTACAACGTCTGTTTAACAACAACATCAGATGCCAATTGCTCGGTCGAGTATTGTCAAGATTTTCAGGTAGTTCCCGCTACAATAACTCCCATAAACATTATCACTCCCAACGGAGATAATTTCAATGACGTTCTTGAATTCCAATACTTGGAATTTTATTCGAGCAATCGACTGGAAGTCTTTAACCGATGGGGAACAAAGGTTTTCGAAGCCTCTCCTTATTTGAATAATTGGAACGCTTCCGAATTATCAGACGGAACTTATTTCTATGTTCTTTATGTGAATGAAGAACAGCAGATTGAGAGTGATTTGTTGATTAAGAGAGATTAATAAGAGAAGGTAAGAGAAGGTAAGAGAAGGTAAGAGAGGGAAGAATGCCCTTCGGGCGAATGTGTAGCCACGAATGCCTGCGGCGAATATCTTCGACTGTTAATCAATAACATTAGTTCCAACAACGTAGTTCCAACAACGTAGTTCCAACAACGCAGTTCCTCAGTACCCCGGATAGCAGTGGAAAGCCTTTTTGCGAAGCGAAAAGCTTGGAACGAATAGCCGGAAAAGGTTCAACGGGAATAAAATTAAAATTCATAAAGAGAAAATCAAACTTTTTTAATCGAAGGCTATTGCTATATTTGATTAAATGTAAGTATTAAAAAAAAACAATAACGAAATGAGAAATCTGTTAATTATTTGTTTAGGGGCAATTACCCTTAGTTCTTGCTCCTTCGGAAAAGTACTAAGTTCAGTGCAAGTGAATGCCATACAACTTCAAAATGTTCAACCAACTTCTCCAAGTAATGTTTCTTGGGATCCTTTGGGAACTGGGTTAGGAGACGTGCAATTGCGGATGAAGAACATGACAACGGGACAAATTATTTATACCAGTGAGGTTTATGACGATGCCTCGTACAAGAATACTTATTTGTTCATGAAGAATGTGCCAATTCTTATTTCAGACTTGAATGTGGCATACAGAGTTGATATATACGATATGGATACTTTTAGTGCTGATGAATGGATGGGTGGATTCGATGTTCGTTTTCCAGATTTCAAAGATGACAGTAAGATTGTCTTAACCGATAATACAAACCCAATGGATGTTACTATGCTTGTCGATTGGACATACATGAAGAAAAAGTCTAAACGTAGTAAGAATGTCAAAAGTTAAGAGAAGGGAAGAATGCCCTTCGGGCGAATGTGCAGCCACGAATGCCTGCGGCGAATGTCTTCGACTGTTAATCAATAACATTAGTTCCAACAACGTAGTTCTCACAACGTAGTTCTCACAACGTAGTTCTCACAACGTAGTTCTCACAACGAAGTTCTCACAACGTAGTTCAGAAAAAGTCTGTGAATTTCCCCGCTTCTTTCAAGCGAACACCCTTTTCCGTATGCTGCAACGTGCAGCATTCATTCACGCTGTCGTGCTCGAAGAAGAGAACGTATTCATTGTCAGCAGCGGTGTTCAGGAAGAGTTCTTTTTCAGATAGGGTTAAAAGCGGACGAGTGTCGTAGCCCATCACATAGGCGAGGGGAATGTGTCCAACCGATGGAAGAAGATCGGCCATGAAGACCAACGTTTTTCCCATGTAAGGAATATGAGGAATCATCATGCTGTCGGTATGTCCGTCAACGAATAATACATCGAAGCCAAGCGGAGTAGGCGATACGTTGTTTACGCGTTCAATGAAATTCAATTGTCCGCTTTCTTGAAGAGGTAGAATGTTTTCGGTAAGGAAACTGGCTTTCTCGCGTGGATTCGGCTCTGTAGCCCATTTCCAATGATTCGCGTTGCTCCAGAATTTCGCATTCGGAAACGCAGGCTGAAAATGTTCGTGGGTGGAATTGAATTCAATGCTTCCGCCGCAATGATCGAAATGCAAGTGCGTGAGCAAAACATCGGTGATGTCGTTTCTATGAAACCCTTTCAGAGCAAGCGATTGATCAATAGTAAGGGTGTCTTGCAAATGATAGTGCGAAAAGAACTTTTCGCTTTGCTTTCCACCAATTCCAGTATCTATAAGCGTTAGACGATTGCCGTCTTTCACCAACAAACAACGCATGGCCCAGGTGCACAGGTTCAGCTCGTCGGCCGGATTGGTCTTTTGCCACAGTTGTTTCGGCACAACGCCGAACATGGCGCCTCCGTCTAACTTGAAAAATCCCGTGTCTATAACATGTAGTTTCATGGTGCAAATGTAATAGCGATTTCTCGCTTTCCATTTGTACCTTTGCGCCTTAGAAACTAAACATGGATCATACGTCGTTATTCAGTATTTCTCCTATCGATGGCAGATATCGCCGTCAGACCGAAGACCTGCAACAATACTTTTCAGAATTCGCCCTTATCAAATACAGAGTTTGGGTGGAAGTGGAATATTTCATTGCACTTTGTGAATTGCCTCTTCCACAATTGAACAGCGTTTCCCCAGATACGTTTGTTCACCTTCGCGACATCTGCGCGAACTTCTCGCAAGAAGATGCACAATGGATCAAAGACAAAGAGAAGATTACGAATCACGATGTGAAGGCGGTTGAGTATTTCATTAAACATAAAATGGATGAAATGCAGTTGGGCGCGGTGAAAGAATTTGTTCACTTCGGCTTGACTTCTCAGGATATTAATAACACAGCTATTCCGGCTTCGTTCCGTGATTCTTTGGAGAATGTATACATTCCGAAAATCGACGAGGTCATGCATCACTTGGCAGAGCGAAGCAAGGAGTGGAAAGACGTTCCTATGTTGGCGCGCACACACGGACAACCGGCTTCTCCAACCCGTTTAGGAAAAGAGTTTTTTGTTTTTGTTGAAAGACTTGAAGAGCAATTGCAGCAATTGGAAAACATTCCAGTAGCCGCGAAATTTGGTGGAGCAACAGGAAACTTCAACGCACATCACGTCGCTTATCCGGAAGTGGATTGGGTTGAATTCGCCAATGATTTTTTGGGTGAAAAGCTTCGCTTGTCGCGCTCGCAATACACCACACAAATAGAACACTACGACCACATGGCCGCTTCGTTCGATGGATTGAAAAGATTGAATACAATCCTCATGGATTTGTCTCGCGACATCTGGTCATACATCAGCATGGATTACTTCCGTCAGATTGTGAAAGAAGGCGAAGTAGGTTCTTCAGCCATGCCGCACAAAGTGAATCCGATTGACTTCGAAAACGCAGAAGGAAATTTAGGAATCGCGAATGCCTTGTTTGAGCACTTAGCTGCAAAGCTTCCTGTAAGCCGCTTGCAGCGCGACTTGACCGATAGTACAGTTCTTCGCAACGTTGGAGTGCCTATGGCGCATACGATGATTGCTTTGAATTCTATTTTGAAAGGATTGAGTAAGTTGAAGTTGAACGAAGCGAAGATTGCGCTTGATCTTGAAAACAACTGGGCGGTTGTAGCTGAAGGAATTCAAACTGTTCTTCGCAGAGAAGGATACGAGGCACCTTACGAAGCATTGAAGAATTTAACACGCGGAAAAGATCGCGTGGAAGAATCTGACATTCATGCATTCATAGATGTGTTGGAAGTTTCTGATGCGATTAAAGCTGAATTGAAAAAGATTCGTCCTGAAAATTATACTGGAATAGACTTAATGTCTGACCACGAATGAAGTCATTCCGCGCTATATTCTCATTGCTAGGCGACTACAAAGGGTCGTTGGTGTGGAATTTTTTCTTCAACATACTCAACGCTATTTTTTCGTTGTTCACGTTCTTAAGCGTTGTCCCGTTTTTGTATGTGTTGTTCGATGTGAATCAAGGTGGAAGTGCACCAATCTCTCAAGCCAAAGGATTGTGGGATCAGTTCAAAGATCAGTTGAACGGTTCCATACTCGAACATGGAAAGCCTCATGTTCTTCTGCTTATGTGTTTGTTCATTGTTGTCCTTGCTTTATTGAAGAATACAGTAAATTACATTTCACTTTTAAGCATTGCGAGAATTCGAACAGGTGTATCAAGAGATCTTCGGAAGAAGATGTATCAAAAAGTTCTTCGTCTTCAATTGGCTTTCTTCTCGAATGAACGAAAAGGCGATCTGATTTCACGCATGACCAACGATTTGAACGAGATAGAATTCTCTGTCATTGGTGCGCTAGAAGCGTTGTTGAAGTCACCCGTTATGATTTTCTTTTCGCTCATTACATTGGTTTTAATGAGTTGGAAGCTCACCTTGTTCGCGTTCATTTTCCTTCCAGTGAGTGGATATCTGATTGCACGCATTGCAAAGAGTTTGAAGAACGCCGCGAAGCGCAGCAAGTCGAATCTAGGAGACCTCATTGCATTGCTCGACGAAAGCTTAACCGGTATTCGTGTCATTAAAGTTTTCAATGCGGAAGATCATTTCGAAAAGAAATTCGATGAGACCAACGAAGGGTATTCTCGTCTCATGCACAAGTTATACAAACGCGAATACTTGGCTTCGCCCATGTCGGAATTTATTTCGCTCATGGTTATTAGCGTGCTGTTGTACGTTGGAGGAACGATAGTTTTCAGTGGTGAAATAAGTGGCGAATTGCTCATCGGATATTTGGTTGTCTTCTCTCAAATTATTCAACCCGCGAAACAATTCAGCGATGCGATTTTCAAAGTGAACAAGGGAATGGCAAGTCTGGAGCGCATTCGCGAAGTGCTGCATGCGGAAGAAACCGTTCTAGATAAATCAGATGCGGTAGAACTTTCAACATTCAACGAACGTATTTCATTTGAAGGAGTGAGTTTTAAGTATGGTGAAGAAGAAGTGTTGAAGAACATTTCCTTCAACATTGAAAAAGGTCAGACTGTTGCGTTGGTTGGTTCTTCAGGAAGTGGAAAAACGACAGTGGCTATGTTGTTGGCGCGTTTTTATGATCCCACCTCAGGGAGTATAAACATTGACGGTGTTGCCATAACGCATTTGAAAACGAAATCGGTTCGTTCGCAGATGGGTATGGTGACGCAAGATGCTTTGTTGTTCAACGACACCGTTGCGAACAACATTGTTCTCTCCGAATCGCATACGAGTGAAAAGCTCATGGAAGCTGCGCGCGTTTCCAATGCACTTGAATTCATTGATGAATTGGAAAATAAATTCGAAACGAATATTGGTGACGGTGGAATGCGATTGTCGGGTGGACAAAGACAGCGTTTGTCTATTGCACGCGCAATCTATAAGAATCCGTCTATTTTGATTTTAGATGAGGCTACATCCGCATTGGATACGCAGAGCGAGAAGTACGTGCAAGATGCCATTTCGAAAATGATGGAGAATCGCACGGCGTTGGTGATTGCTCACCGACTAAGCACCATTCAGCAAGCCGATTTAATTTTGGTGATGCAAGCTGGAGAAATAGTGCAGCGCGGAACACACAAAGAACTAATTTCGCAAGAAGGGTTGTACAAGACCCTTGTTGAAATGCAAGAATTATAAGACTATGATCGCACTGCTTAGAAAAGAGATTCGCTCATTTTTAACATCGTTAATCGGATACATTGTGATTGCGGTGTTTTTGATTGTGACTTCCCTGTTCATGTGGGTTTTTCCAGGTAACATGAATGTTATGGACGCGGAATACGCAACGTTAGATACCCTGTTCTACATTGCGCCATGGGTTTTCTTGTTTCTTATTCCAGCTATAACCATGCGATCTTTGGCAGAGGAGCAGAAGGAAGGAACGCTTGAATTGTTAATGACTAAACCAATCACGGATCTTCAAATTATTTTGGCGAAATACCTCGCGGGATTGTTGGTTGTGGTGATTGCCATTTTTCCCACCTTGGTTTATTTCCTTTCTATTTATCTCTTGGGAAATCCGGTTGGGAACATTGACGTTGGAGCAACGTGGGGATCTTATCTCGGATTAATATTCCTGGCGAGTGTTTATGTGAGCATTGGGATTTTCGCTTCAAGCTTAACCAAGAATCAGATTGTAGCCTTCTTAATTGCTTCGCTTATAAGCTTTGTTATGTATTCAGGATTTCAGTCGTTGGGTACATTCAACCTGTTTGGTTCATTGGATCGATTCATTATTCGCTTGGGAATGGAAGACCATTACTCGGGCATGAGCATTGGATTAATTGACTCGCGCGATGTTCTCTACTTTGTAGGGGTAAGCGCATTTTTTATTTTATTAACCCGTTTACGCCTGCAAGCGAGAAACTGGTGAGTTAGTGTAAAAAGTACACTAATATTTTTGTAGACAACATTTATAGTTAAATTCGCAATCGTAATAAAACGAACCATGAGAGAAATTCAATTCCGTGAGGCCATTTGTGAGGCCATGTCAGAAGAAATGCGCAGAGACGAAACTGTGTTTTTGTTGGGGGAAGAAGTAGCAGAGTACAACGGAGCTTACAAGGCTTCGAAAGGAATGCTCGATGAGTTCGGAGCAAAGCGTGTAATAGATACACCTATTGCTGAATTGGGTTTCTCGGGTATTGCGGTAGGTGCTGCAATGAACGGACTTCGTCCGATTGTTGAATTCATGACTTGGAACTTCGCAATTCTTGCGGCTGACCAAATCATTAACTCGGCAGCGAAGATGTTACAAATGAGCGGTGGACAATACAATGTTCCAATTGTTTTCCGTGGTCCAAACGGTACTGCAGGACAATTAGCTGCAACACACAGCCAAAGCTTTGAATCTATGTACGCGCACATACCTGGATTGAAAGTTATCACTCCTTCGAATCCATATGATGCGAAAGGTTTGTTGAAGGCTGCTATTCGCGATAACGATCCTGTTGTATTCATGGAATCTGAGAGGATGTATGGCGACAAAGGAATGGTTCCAGACGGAGAATATATTATTCCAATTGGAGTGGCAGATATTAAGCGCGAAGGAACTGACATTACGTTGGTTTCTTTCGGAAAGATTATGAAGACTGCTTTGTTGGCTGCTGAAGAATTAGCGAAAGAAGGAATCTCTGTTGAAGTGATTGACTTGCGCACGATTCGTCCGCTTGACATTGATTGTATAATCAACAGCGTGAAGAAGACGAACCGTTTAATTATTTTGGAAGAGAGCTGGCCAGTGGCGAGTATCTCAACCGAGATTACTTACCGTGTTCAGCGTAATGCCTTCGATTATTTGGATGCGCCTATTCGCAGAGTTACTCAAACAGATACGCCATTTGCATTCGCAACTTCATTGATAGACGCAGCACTTCCGGGAGTTGACGATGTTGTTCGCGCTGCGAAGGAAGTTTGTTATAAGGCTTAATCTAAAGGAAGGTTAATTCCTTCCGCACAATTCTCTAAACTCGCAATACTTGCATTTGCTCTCACTATCGGTTTGAGTGAATTCGTCTTTGCCTACAGGTGTATTGTTCTCGATATCTCGGTTCAACTGCTGCATGGCTCGCGTTTCAGCATACATGTCATCTTTGAATTTCTCTATATCATCTTTAGAAATTTCCGGAATGACTTCACTGTATTCTCCTTTCAAGTAGGCGAGAATTGGAATGATTCTATCGAATTTATTTTCGAAGTGAAAAGAAGCAAATAGCGAGTATCCGATCAATTGTTTACGATGTTTGTACTCATCGGCCTTTCCGGTCTTCCAATCGAGAATGTAAATGTCTTTCCCATCGGGAAGCATGAAGTCTACTTTACAATAAGCCTTCAATTCACCGCGATCGGTTTGAATGCGTGTTTCCCCATATCCACCCGGTTCGATAATCCATTGTTTCTTTGAAGATTCTGGAAGTTGTTTAACCCATTCAAATCGCTCTGAATTCAAGAAAATCATAACGGCGTTGAAAACGCTATCGATTATGTAAGATTCGTCAATCTCATCCTTCTCCTTGTAATACACTTCTGAAAATACTTTATCGAGCATATACTTCTGCACTTGTGCTTTCACGAAGCCTTTCATTCGAGTTTCGTCAATGACATCAGTCGATTTTTGCAGTCGTTTCAAAATAGCTTCAATCACATCGTGCGCAAGGCTCCCTATGGTGAGGGCTTCAGAGGTGAGCGCTTTTAATTGATTGATTTTAGCTAATGGAAATTCACGGTCAGATTTCCCATAATAGGTGTAGAAATATTTTCTTTTGCAATACGAAAACGTATCGAAACGGCTAACTGACCAACCTAGAATAGGAGTGAAGGGAAATTGTTTGAGCATTATCAAATATAGGAGTAAAGGCAGTTTTTGTTGTTCGAAACTCGACTTTTACTTTCACGCTGAAAAAGTTAACTTTACCTAAACATAGAAGTAACTTAAGTAACCTTTATTCGAGTATGAAAAAATTGGTTCCAAAAGAGGCGTTAGCAAAGGCAATGGGATTGAATAAAAATAATCCGTTATTGACCTTGCTGAGTTCTGTAACGAAGTTGAACAAAATAAATGATTTGTACGATCGTATTCGTGCGAACAAGGGTACAGCTTTTATTGAATCGTTTTTTCAAGAGCTTCACATTACCGTTCAGCTAGACAATCAAGAGTTAGAGAATATTCCAACGGAAGGTGGCTGTGTTATTGTTTGCAATCATCCGTTTGGTGCCATAGATGGATTGGCATTAATTCAACAAGTAGAAAAACGTCGTCCAGATATAAAGGTCATGGCTAATTTCCTTTTGGAAGAAATTCCAGAAATAGCTTCTTACTTTTTCAGTGTGAATCCGTTCGATAAAAATGTGGTTCAATTGAAGAGTGAGCGCGGACTCAAGCGTTGCATAGAGCACATTGCAGCTGGCGGTTGTCTGGCGATTTTTCCTGCAGGAGAAGTAAGTACCTTTCAAAATAAATGGAGTAACGTTTCCGACAAGAAATGGCAGCGTTCTGTTATGAAACTGGTTCAACGTGCTGAATGTCCCGTTATCCCTGTCTTTTTCGATGGAAGGAATTCACGTATGTTTCATTTGTTGGGAAAAGTTAACGCACAACTTCGCACCATGGCTTTGCCATCAGAGTTGTTTAAGAAGGAAGGCGACGAGATTAAAATGCGCATCGGGAAATCGATTTCTGCAGAGGATATTCATTTAATTTCCGATCCGGAATTGCTAGGTAGATTCTTACGAGCGAAGGTTTATTCCTTGGGTTCTGAGCTTCAGGTAAAGAAGAAGTTGTTTCAAAATTTGAGAGAGAAATTTAAAGATATCAAGGAAATAGCGTTGCCGATTGATTCAAAGATTCTTCAAGGTGAAATAGATGCTAACGAAGATGCCAAGTTGTTTGACAACGGACCGTTTTCATGTTACGCATTAAAGGCTTCTTCCATTCCGAATCTATTGTTGGAAATTGGTCGTGAGCGAGAAATTGCTTTTCGCAATGTTGGTGAAGGAAGCAACAACTCTCGCGACACAGATGAGTTCGATTACTATTACTACCATCTTGTTTTGTGGGATCATGCGAATAGCAAGCTCGCAGGAGCTTACCGTGTAGGAAGAGGCGCGGAAATAATGGAGTTTTATGGTAAGCATGGGTTTTACACGCACACCTTGTTTAAGTTCAAAGACGACTTCAATCCGTATTTATACATAAGTATGGAATTAGGAAGATCTTTCGTGTCAGTGGAGTACCAGCGTCAGCGTTTACCATTGTTTCTATTGTGGGAAGGAATCATTCAGTTGTTGAGCAATTTCAAGGAAACCAAATACATAATTGGTCCCGTTTCCATGAGTAACGATTATCAGACCTTGTCGAAAGAGTTGGTGATTGAGTTTGTTCAAGCTAATTATGGAGATGAAGTATTATCAAAGTTGGTTCGTCCAAGAACGAAAATTAAGAATACCATTAGTCAAGAAGACCGTGAGGCTTTAATTCTAACTTCAAGAGGAGAGATTCGAAAATTCGATAAGTTACTTTCCGAAATAGAACCCATGGGCAAGACCATGCCTATTTTGTACAAAAAGTATCTTGCTCAAAATGCAAAAATCTTAACCTTCAATCGCGACCGGAAATTTAATGATGCTATTGATGCGTTTATGATTTTGGATATTCAGAACCTTCCAAGTGAGAAGTCTGCCAAGCTGAACAGATAGCACAGTCTTTAAGGGAAGAGAGGTTAAGAAAAGGTAAGAGAGGGGAAAAACCTTCGGTTCAATTCTTCGAATCAATCGCGTTGAGATTAATCGTTCCGATAAATCCGAAGGATTGATCACCGTAGGTGATTGATTGCATAGCAATTGATCTGACAAAGTCAGATTGATTACCTACGGTGTAATTTATATCTATGTCGAATCGCTAGAGTAGTTCCAACAACCATGACCAAACAACCTAACCAAAGAAGATTTATCATTGGGAAGATTTCCGCAGAGAGGATAAGCATTTCACGTTTGTTGCTGCCGCCTTCTTTTACAGAAAGATCTATTCCTTCTTTAGATTCTTGAATCGCGAATCGCATATTGAACACGGTGCTTTCCACATCAGGAACAGGGAAGGCGAGACTGTCTTTCACCAAGACACTCATAACTTCGATAGAATCGCGTTTGTTTCCTTCCTGCAAATACAACATTCCTTTTTTCGCTTTGGTGCCAGCAGGGAGGCTAGCAGGTAAGTCAGCAACTTCAATCAAGGTGTCAAGCACCAACGAAATAGATTCAGTCAATAAAACTTCTTCACCCATTTGAATCGTTCCGGTTTTGGCTTCGCTAAATTCCCCTTCGGCTTTCTTTTCCTCCATATCAATGTACTTGATGTAGGAATACAAGTCTTCACCTAATCCGTGAAGGACATCGGGTTCGCGGCTGTTTCCTTTCGGACTCATAAGCACGCTTGGTTGTTGCGTGAATAGAAGTTTTCCAGCTTTTCCTGAATTCCACATTTGTGCTGTAAGCAATTCATCGGGAGTAGGGGCAGGAATAAGCGTCCACAAGGAATCTTCAGACCAGTCCTTTAGGAAGTTATCTGTTGCAGTATGTCCTTTCTTGCAACGGAAAATATCTCCGTTCATCTTGACTTTAGTTCCTTCGGTATAATTCGCCGGAGTGACTTCGAAATAATCTACAATCGCATAAATGTGCGAACCCTCTTTGTACTTCTTTCGAAAAGAAACAAAGTACTCACCCATACGCAGGGTGTCGCCTTGAAGAATTAAAAGGTCTTCGTTGTTTTTGAATTCTTTATTCACTTGCGTAATGTCGCCGTTCACATTTCGTGAAATGAAATAACTATTGCCCGTGCTAATCAGCGCACCTACAATAAGCATTGCAAATCCAATGTGGGCAACACTGGAACCAATGTGATCTAGTTTCCCTTTTACAATTCGAATAGCATATTCAGCATTCGCAAATAACGCCCATGTTCCTGCGAAGAAAAGTATTGCCAAAGGCAACGGATATTTATCCTGGAAAACAACAAATACGATAGTTAAAACTAAAGCGGCAGAAAATGAAATTACCATAGACCGAAGGAACTTCTTCGCGTCGCTTTTTTTATACTTCAACCACTGCCCTATGGCCATGATTAAAAGCAATACAACAGTCAAAGGAATTTGAACCTGATGGAACTGCGTGAATCGGTCGTCGCCGGATGCCGCAGAGAAATTGTGTTCGGCCAGTGACTTTGCAAATTCCCAATTGAAGGAAGTGTGCATCCAATTGAAAATTCCTTCCATGGGAACCAAGAAGATATTCCACACATTAATGGAAGTCACGAAGGTGATATGTATAGCGGAAAGCGAAAGCACCAAGGTTCCGAGGAACATCCAAAATTCGCGGCTCCACAATTCTTCTTCGTCTTCTTTTTTCGTTTTGTATTTCTTGTTGTAGGCTACAATTAAATAAATTGCCGAAAGAACTAAAAACACGATCGTTAGCGCTGGAATCCAAGTGCCTTCTCCTGGCAATACTTTTTCTCCTTCAGCTGGTTCAGGGAATGTGCCTGTTGCTAAATGTCCAATGGCAATAAGCAATAGAACACCACTTACGGCTGCATAAATATTCTTCCACACTTTCGTGTTTTCAATCATGTATGTTGAAAGGGCTACGAATACCAGCAAGTAAACCAACAACTGCGCAAGAATTCCGCTTTCTACGAAACTGTGCACACTGCTGTCGCCTAGCACACCACTTCGCGTTAAGAAGGTAGAATACACAATTAAGACAAAGCTGCTCATTGTTAGAATAAGTGTGCTGAAAAGAGAGGTCTCTCGGCGCGTGTTGATCACCAATAAGTGCGCTGCAGCAACCAAGGTTAACCACGGAACTAGCGATGCGTTTTCAACTGGATCCCATGCCCAGAATCCGCCAAATCCTAAGGCTTCATAGGCCCAAGCACCTCCCATAAGTATTCCAGTTCCTAAAATCATAACTCCGAAAAAGGCCCAAGGCACAGCTTGTTTCATCCAAGCAGAGCGCTCGCCTTTCCATAATCCAGCAATGGCGTATGCAAAAGGAATGAGGGTAGAGGCGAAGCCCAGGAAAAGTGTAGGCGGATGAATGGTCATCCAATAGTTTTGAAGAAGCGGATTCAATCCTTTTCCATTTTGAAACAAAGGAAGACTTAAGTAATCTGCTTTTTGAGTCCAAGGAAGTCCAATGTTAACCGTTGCCTCGCGCAACAATCCGAAGGGTGAAGAACCGAATTGGAAGTCACCGAAATAAACACCTAAGAGCATAGAAGCAAGGAACACTTGTACAAGTGCAATTACGGCCATAACGCTAGCTTCCCATTTTTTCGCAGTAAATAGAACGAAAAGACCTAATACCATTTGCCAAAACAACCACAATAGAAAACTTCCCTCTTGTCCTTCCCACATGCACGA
Source organism: Flavobacteriales bacterium (assembly GCA_044354975.1). GTDB lineage: Bacteria > Bacteroidota > Bacteroidia > Flavobacteriales_D > Sanyastnellaceae > CAIZGX01. Next base: position 40,542 of record JBIKZA010000006.1, on the reverse strand, counting down.
GAAGATGTACTTCATGGGCATTTCTGTGTTCAGGTGGTCGAAAGCATATTTGTATTCGAAGTAATGACTGAAGAGAATGTAGAACAGGGTGGTGATAACAACCATCACTGCTCCCGAATGGATAAAGTATCCAATGCGACCGAATTTCTTCCAAGAAGCATCCTCGTTGTTTCGAACGGAAAGGAAATAGCTTACTGCTGAAAAGGCAGCAGCGATAAAGGCTAGAATAACAGCAAAATGCCCGATTTGACCGGGCAAAAGATGTTCGTTGAGGTATTCAATATTGTTCATTCACCAATTACATTTCGTGCTTCTCTTCGTTGTATTTGCTTGGACATTTCATTTGAAGGTGATCGCTGTGGAAGATACCTTCCGCATTCATTTTTCCTTCTAAGGTTACATTTTCCGAACGCTCCAATCCGAGTGGAAGTCCAGAATCTTGATGTAGATAAACCACTTGCGACTTTCCATTTGCGTCAATAACATTGAAAATGGTAAGGTTCGCATCTACAAGAGGATTGTTTTGTATAGCAACATTTTTATCTAACGTCCCCACAATTTTATATTTCTCTCCCACGTGCTCTGCGGCTTCTCCGAAGGTTGCAGAGTTGGTACTTTGCGCATAGGTGGCAATGATAATACCGAATATAGCAGCGACTAAAACCAATAAAACAATCTGAAGTTTGCTCATTTACTTTTGATTTTGTTCTTTCATTTTCTTCTCTAATCTTGAAACTTTAATGTCAAGACGAGCGAGGTAGACAATAATTCCTGCGAGGATAAGTGTTACTACACCAATCACAACAGGCATCTTTCCGAAATGTTGAAAATAGTCCATATTAATCTTCTGTAATTTTAAGTTCTTCTTTGATACGCTTCGCACGAATGCGAACGCTATAGAGCCAATACCCGAGGCAAATCCATCCGAAAACTGCTGGATAGAACACCGCGCGCAAGGTGCTGTCTAAATCGTATTGTGAAAAGGCAGGATTGCCACTTTTTCCAGGATGAAGTCCAGCAGCGAAGCGAGGCATAATCATCAATAAAATAAACATCAAAACAAATGCGAAAATGTTGAATACAGCGGAGATGCGTGCTCGTTTGTCTTCATCGTCAATAGATGCACGCAAGATGAAGTATCCCGAGTAAACCAAGAAGACTACCAAGGCGCCGTTAAGCTGCGGATCATTCGTCCACCAATCTCCCCAAGTATAGCGTGCCCACAGCGAACCTGTCAACAATCCAAGAACGCAGAACAACACGCCCACTTCATTCAGTAGCGTTGAACGCATATCGAATTTTAACATCTTCTCTAAACGATTTGGAGATTCTTTCAAATTCAATAGTCTCAGACTGTTCGAGAAAGAAAGTATCATAATGAAGAACATAGTGAACCACATAGGCACGTGCCACATGAGGTTACGAATGGTTTCATTCAAGATGGGTAAATTAGGAAAACCGAAACCTGCGTACTTTTCAAGCTTCGTATTTTTCACCCAAGATGAATCGGTTGCGGCAGTGTCTAAAACAATATTTCCGATTGAGCAAGCCTGATTCAAGATTAGCTCACCATCTATGCTGTTGTAAGCTTTGAAGAGTATGGAGTTGGAAGGAAGAGTGTCTGGAAGGTCGAGCGTAATAGCTATTTTCCCATTGGCAATGGGCTGAACATCTCCTTGAAAATAATATTCTCCCACACGAATTCCGGCAGTGGTTTGAGCGTCTTTGAAGTGTGTGTAATGTCCTGCAAGTTCAATTCGGTTATAGCCAGATCTCAGTTGAGTCGTGTCAGCAACCACCAACGCGGGATCCAATGCTTGATACAACGAAAATGTACAGGCGTACAACAGAGAAATACTTCCTAAAATTTTATACCAATGCTTCATTCAAGAATGGAATTGTTCACGTGCGAAATTAAGCACGAATGAGGGGAAACAGATGAAAAAAAAGGTGCGAATTATCAAGATTTCCAAAAGAAAGGAACCAAGAATAACGACATAATCGTAGTGGTTAAAAACAACCCGGCAAGAAGCATCATTCCGTAGGAAGCGACTTGCCAAGAAGCACCGTCAAGTATGTTAACGGTTACAGATGTTAGACTGAAGAGGAAAGGCATAAGGACAGGAAAGCCGAGCACAACGGTAAGCGAAGCCGAGCCGTTTGCTTTGAATGAAAGAGCAGATAAAAAAGTTAACGCGGTTCCCAAACCAATACTTCCAAGAGAAACAGCCAACAGAAGCAATCCCATAGATGTCCTCGACCAAATGTCAGATCCGAAAAAGAGCGAGAAAAGTAAGATCGAAAGAAGATTCAAGACTAAGATTAAAAGAGCGTAATACGCTGCCTTGGCTATCCACACTTGACGCGGAGAAGCGAGGGTGTATAAGAGTTTGTCGGTCCCGTTTTGTTCTTGTTGAAACGATTTCTGCATAGCGTTGAATGCTGCGAAGAGTCCGACTATCCAGAACAGCGCTGCAAGGACTCTTGAATCGTCTATCTTTTCTAAAGAAAGGTAACAAGTGAAAACGGTTGAAAGCACAAAGAGTAAGATGCCGAAAAGCAATTGCTTTTTACGCATGTCGAGTTGAAACTCTTTTTTGAAAAGTATATAAACAGCTTTCACGTTGCGAAGATAAGAGCAACTACGTGAATGCGGTTTAGAAGGTTCGAAAAGAACTGCGAGGCACAATGTATTCGCCATTCGGCTTGCGAATCATTTGATAGAATTCCTTACATAGGAAATTTAAGTTTCTACGAACAGGTCTGTTCTTTAAATGGCACTCCCAAACTTCCATGGCTGTTTGCTTGGTATTCTCCCAGGCATAGGCGTTCAATCCTTGTGGTTGAAGGAAGGATTCGATGTACATTTTAACGTCTTGAATGTGTGTTAGGTTTTGCATGTCTTTGAATTTTCTTCAAAGCACACCCCTCACATTGTAATGGATTTACGAGGTGAAAATTATTTGTAATTTTTCATCGCGAGATCTAAGCGACGTAAAATTTCTTTTCGAAGGGAAGCGGGTTTCAATACCTCGACTTCATTTCCATAACTAAGAATGAAATTGTACAGCTCTTGACACGGATGCAATTCAAACTGAAAATCAGTTCCGGATTTCGATTCTTTTATTTTTTTTTGTGAAGAATGAAGGGGCTGGGTTTCTACCAACTTAGCAGCAACCGTTGAAAATCGAAGTTCAATTTTCTCGGGCCTACCAGTGCTTTCAGAAATACCCATGCTGTATTTGAAAAACGTTTCAGGAGAAAATCCTTTCGGGACGGTGAACTTCGTTTTGCTTGATTCAATAGATACAATGCGCTCCAAACCGAATGTCAAAATCTTTTCGCGCTCGGGTACAAACGCAACAAGGTACCAGCGATTCAAATATTCTTTCAACAGCAACGGATGAATCGTGTATTGCTTCACTTCATTCTCTTTGAAGCTCTGATAAAATAGCGTGCAGACTGTTTTTGATTTTGCAGCTTCAAGCAAAGGACCAAGAAATTCGTTTCCTTGACTCACAGTGCTTGTTTCAAATTGAATTAACGCTTTGTGTTTCTCTTCCTCAATAGAAGAATTCAAGTTTACACGTTGAATGATCTTGTCAACGGCACTTTCGTATTGAGAAAGAAGAGGTACATGACGAAACTGATTTAAGATAGCAGCAGCGAAGCGAATGGCTTCAATGTCTTCGTCGACAAGATTTAATTCGTTGATCGAATAATTTTCTTCCGTGTAGAAATAACCTTTGTGGGTTCTGTTGTATTCGATAGGGGCGTAATAGCCCAACTCACTTTCGTTCTTCATGGCCCATATGTCTTTGTCTATGGTGCTCAATGAAATCTGATCGGCTCCAGAGCCGTATAAAGCATCTGCACAGGCCTCACGCAAATCTTCTCTACTGGGGAACGTTTTCCCTTTGTTCGTTAAACAACGATCAATGATTCGGTAGCGAAGAAGTGCGTATTTATTGGCCGGCATTTTTTAATTAGAATGGCAAATCGTCTCCGTCTGCGTCGTTGTTCGATGGATTGTCATTCATCATAGGAGCAGGAGCTGGTGCAGCTGAGTTGCCCATTGTTGAAGGATTGCTCGCAGAAGTGTTTCCAGCAGCGGCGATATCCATTGTCCACATATCCAATGAAACGAAGTGTCTTCCGTTGTACTCTCTTCCGCGAAGATTGAATTTCACTTTTACGACATCGTTTTCCTTGAAATTTTTCAAGACATCAATTTTTTCTTTTGCTGCTTGAACAAGGATTTCTTGCGGGTAACGCTCGTCTGTGCGAACCACAAATTCTTGAATGCTGAATCCGCTAGGGAATGATTTTGTTTCGTAGAACTTAACTAAAGTTCCGGTTAATTCTAATGACATAATACTGTTTGTTTAGTAGCAACGAATATCGGAATTCTTGTTAGGATTCGAAAGTAATTGTTATGAACAATTCGCCGAAGCGATGACCACTTTGTGGATGACCTTCTTAGAAGGATGACACTTCGTGATGACCGCGTTGCGGATGACACCTGCGGTGAATAACACTATGCAGATTGCATCTGCTTCTTCTCGCGGAAAAGAATCACGAATAAGATGAGGACAACCAGCGAGTAGCTAGCGAAGCAAAGCCACGTGCTGTGCCAATCGATTTGAGCAATTTGATTACCGTTTTCGCCGGGAATGTAGGTCGTGAAATATTTTTCCATAACCCAACCGCTTGCGCGGCTTCCGAAAACAGCTCCCACACCGTTTACCATCATGGTGAATAAGCCTTGCGCGCTTGCACGAATGCTGGGCTCAACACTTTTTTCAATAAATAAGGAACCTGAAATATTAAAAAAGTCGAAGGCCATTCCGTAGATGATACATGATAAAACAATCATCCACAATCCACCTGCAGGATCTCCGAATGCAAACAATCCAAAACGAAGTACCCAAGCCACCATGCTAATAATCATGATTTGCTTAATTCCGAATCTTCTCATAAAAAAAGGAATGGCAAGAATGAAAAGGGTTTCAGAGATTTGAGCAATGCTTGAAATGATAGCTGGATACTGAACAGCTAAAGGTTTTGGGTCAGAATAAAGACTGTCGAAACTGTGCAAGAAAACGTCTCCGTATGCATTGGTCAATTGCAATGCTGCACCCAGCAACATGGCGAACAAAAAGAAAATCGCATAGCGATAATTTTTAAACATTGAAAAGGCATGCAATCCAAAAGCTTGCAAGTATCCCTTGTGTTCCATGTTCTTTCCCAAAGGCGGACAAGCCGGAAGTGTGAAGGAATAAACGCCGAGCACCAACGATGCAATTCCACCTAAATAAAACTGAAAGGCGTGTGTTTCGTTTCCAGTTAAACTTACGGTCCAGAGGGCGACAATAAATCCAACGGTTCCCCAAACACGAATGGGAGGAAACACTTTCACCACATCTATTCCTGGTTCTCGAGATAAAATAGCATAGGCAACGGTGTTAGAAAGCGAGATGGTTGGCATATAGAATATCATCGTCAATAATATTCTCCAAAACATTTCATCGGGAGTAGAAGAAGCAGGGACAAAGAATAAGCAGATACCGCCTAAAATGTGTAAAACACCGTAGAGCTTTTCAGCGTTTATGTATCGGTCGGAAAGTATTCCAGCTATAGCAGGCATGAACAACGCCGAGATTCCCATGGTAGAGAATATAACACCGAACTGATCGGGGCCCCATTGTTTGGTTTCAAACCAAAAAGCTCCAATCGTAATTAACCAACATCCCCAAATAAAGAACTGAAGAAAACTTAATGCGGTGAGACGTTGCTTGATCATGCGGAAAGAGTTTAGTTATTGAATGCAAGAAGCGTACAAGCCGCCTCTATAACATTTTTGTTTTTTAATAATTCAGCTGCACGGGCATGAAGCGATTGTTCCAACGCTTCTGCATTTCCTTCATGTTCTAAAAATAGGTCAGAAAGCTCTATCAATTTGTATTCATTCACGTCGGTCTCGTTCGGAAGGGCTTGCAGATTGCCCAACATACCTAAATCGTTTCCTGTTAAAATCTTCGAAAAGCGAATGTCTTCGGGCAGTGCGTCGATTCCAATTCCAATTTTTTCATTCGGCTTAGGAACTTCAAACAATCCGTCAATGGCTCTAACATAATAGTCTCCTCCAGCACGCGCCACAAGATCAGCCTTCAGCATATCTATCCTTCCGTTTTCATCGAGAATGGAATCGTTGATGTGCATACGAACAATTTCGCACACGACAAGATTTCCAGCACCGCCTTCGGTGCCGAGTTCAATGACTTCTTTCACTTTGCATTCCAATTGTATCGGAGATTCAGCAACGCGCGGAACACGAACGGCTTCAGAAGCCAATTCAGTCACTCCAGCTTTAATGAATTCATTTACTCCAGCGGCGTATTCAACGCTGCTTAACGAGCATTGCTGAACCAAGCTGTAATTGACAATGTTAATCACGCATTCAGGAACGCGCTTTACATTTTCGTAGGTGTGTTTGGTGGTGTTGTCGCGGCCTCTGCGAGCAGGAGAGAAAATAGCAATGGGTGGATTAGCTGAAAACACATTGAAGAAACTAAACGGAGAAAGGTTCGGCGTTCCGTTTTCATCTATTGTGCTTACCCAGGCAATGGGTCTTGGAGCAACGCTACCTAAAAGAAGTTGATGCAATTTCCCAACGGGAATTTCACCGGGAATAAATGTGGCCATATTATTTTTTTGAAAGCGCTTCTACTTCAGAAACGGAGTCCATGACTTTTTTCTTCAATTCATCTTTGAATTGCGCTATGCGTTGCATCAATTGCGCGTCGGCAACGGCCACAATTTGAGCGGCAAGAATTCCTGCGTTACGCGCACCATCGAGGGCAACGGTTGCAACAGGAACACCTGCAGGCATTTGTAGAATGCTGAGAACGCTGTCCCATCCGTCGATACTATTCGAAGATTTAATTGGAACACCAATAACAGGAAGGGGAGTGAGAGAAGCAGTCATTCCTGGTAAATGCGCCGCCCCACCGGCTCCGGCTATGATAACCTGAACACCTCTACTGGCGGCGCCCTTGGCGTACTCGAACATGCGGTCAGGCGTGCGATGAGCACTAACTACGCTAATTTCAAAAGGGACGTTCAACAGGGAAAGAACATCTGCAGCTTCTTGCATAACGCGCAAGTCGCTCTTACTTCCCATTATAATTCCTACCATAGTCTTTATTGTTTGTGTCGTCACTCAAATCCTATGGATCAGAGATTTACTTATTGTTTCTTTTGTCTAACTCGTCGCGAAGCTTCGAAGCTAACTCGTAATCTTCATTCAACAAGGCTTCATCGAGTTTCTTCAAGATCTCCTCCGGAGTCAATACTTCCTCTAAATCTTCTTCAGTTATGTCAAGGTCGAAATCCAATTCGTCTCCTTCAGTCAATGCACGCATATCCCTTCCAACTTCATCCATAACTTCCTTCGCACAAAAGATAGGTGCTCCAAAGCGAATGGCGATGGCCACTGCATCACTCGTGCGTGAGTCTACTTCAATCGTTTTTCCATTTCCTCTCACAATAATACGCGCATAGAAAATGCCATCGATCATTTGATAAATGAAAACTTCTTCCACATGAATTTCAAAGTTCTCGGCAAGAGAAACAAAGAGATCGTGCGTAAGCGGACGAGTGATCGGCATTTTTTCCATGACAATCACAATGCTGTGTGCCTCGGCTGGACCAATGACAATAGCCAAACTGCGCGCACCTGCAATTTCAGTAAGTGCCATAACATACGCCCCGTTCGAGCTGCTGCTCGGAGTAATATCTACCAGGTCAAGCTGAATTTTATTGGCCATTATTTTGTCGCGTTGAACGCTTTTGCTGCTGCTATTAATTGAGGAACCACTTCAAACGCATCGCCAATAATTCCGTAGTCAGCCGCTTTGAAGAAGGCTGCTTCTGGATCTTTATTTATCACCACAATAACCTTCGATCCATTTACTCCAGCAAGGTGTTGAATAGCTCCGCTAATGCCTACAGCAATGTATAAGTTCGGACGAATGGCAATACCAGTTTGTCCAACGTGCTCATGGTGAGGGCGCCATCCGATGTCGGAAACTGGACGTGAACAAGCAGTTGCTGCTCCTAGTTCTTTTGCTAACTCTTCAATCATTCCCCAATTCTCAGGGCCTTTCATTCCTCTTCCCGCAGAAACAACTTTGTCTGCTTCTGGCAATGGAATAGACTCACTTTCTTCAACACGAACTTCTTTCACACGAACACGTGCAGTTCCAACTTCAGCGCTGAACGCGGTAACTGGACAAGCTGCACCTGAAGCGTTCACTCCGTATGAATTTGGAAGAACAGTAACAATGCTTATTTCTGAATTCACGGTAACGTGCGCAATGGCCTTACCCGAGAATACATTTTTCTTAACGATATTTTCAGTTGGAAGGAAAGACGCTCCTGAAACCAATCCTGCGTTCAAACGAACAGACAGGCGAGGGGCGACCGATTTTCCAATTAAATCTTGAGAAAGAACAATGGCAGTAGCACCACTTTCTTTTTGAGCGGCTAACATAAGCTTGGTGATTTGCTCACCATCTGCAGTGCTCAATGCATCCATCTTCCAGACTTCATTAGCACCCGCTATTCCAAGAACAGAAGCGTCAATGCTTCCGTAAGTAATGGCGATGCATGTTCCTCCTGCGCTAACAGACCAAGCTGAAGCATAAGAAACAGCTTCCAAAGAAGACTTTGTGAATTTACCGTTGAGGTGTTCTGCGAATACGATTGTTTTCATGTTCAGTTCGGTATTAGATGACTTTCGCCTCTTGATGTAACAATGTGATTAATTCTGCAGCGTTAGCTGGATCTACAAATTTGCAAGCGCTCTTCGCAGGTGGCAATTCGTAATTGTTTACTGAAGTAGTTGCCGCAGTATTTTCAACAGAAATAACTTCTAGCGCTTTCGTGCGCGCCGCCATAATGCCACGCATATTTGGAATGCGTTGTTCAGCCATTCCCTTCGCTGCGCTTATTACCGCAGGAAGATTAACTTCTAACACTTCCATTCCTCCAGTTACTTCTCTTTCGCAAGTAGCAACATTGTCTGCCACATCAAGCTTCGCAGCCAATGCAACCAAGGGCATATCTAAAAGTTCAGCCACCATGCCAGGTACAACAGAACCGTTGTAATTGATGGTTTCCTTTCCACATAAAATTAAATCAAATCCTTTGTCTTTGGCGTAATTCGCAATGTGTGTAGAGACACTCAAGGCATCTGCCTCAGGAGCGTCAATGCGAACAGCATCATCTGCACCTATCGCCAAAGCCTTGCGAATGATTTGTTCGTAGTCTACTCCCCCAACGCTAAGAACGGTAACGTTCCCGCCTTGCGCTTCTTTCAATTCTAACGCACGAACAAGGGCGTACCACTCGTCATACGGATTAACAATGAAGTTTACTCCAGCTTCATCGAATGAAGAGTTGTTGTTGGTGAAGGCAATCTTCGACGTAGTATCGGGCGCCTTACTCACACAGACTAAAATTTTCATGTTGCAGTTTTAAGGCTGCGAAGTTACGAAAGCAAGGGCCAAATTTTAGAATTTCAACCGATGATTTATTGAATCATTTCCAACTGACGAGCAACCTTCTGAAGAATCTCGAAAACAGTCTCTGCCATGACGTTTTCACTGTCGAGAGTTGGGTTGATTTCAGTGAATTCCAAACAACAGATTCTTTCGTTTTGAAGTAACTCAAGGATTAAGTCAGCAGCCTCACGCTCATTGATTCCGCCTTTTACCGGTGTTCCAGTACCTCTTGAAACCGTAGGATCCATAGAGTCTACGTCGAAACTGATGTAAATCTTATCACATGCACTTAAGTATCTTAAGATCTCACGGCTCAACTTCGTGATACCCGTTTTGCGCAGTTCGTTCGTTGTTACAACCTTCACCTTGTTCTGCTTGATGAGCGCAGTTTCCTGCTCTTCGAAGTCGCGAAGTGTTATGTACACGAGGTCGCGGTATTCAATCTTCGGACAGATATCTCCCACGTTCTTCAACATTTCCCACAAATCAATGGTCTCGTAATCGAGGTCATTCACTTTTTCTTCAATGTTGTCTTCGTTCAAGGCTACTGCCAATGGCATACCGTGAAGGTTTCCGCTTGGACTCGTATATGGGCTGTGTAAGTCGGCATGCGCATCAATCCAGATAACGCCTACTCGAGATTCAGGATAAGCCATGCGAATTCCGGCAAGCGTTCCTCCTGCGTTACTGTGATCACCGCTTAATAGTAAAGGAAAGCGATTGTCGCGAATGGTATCACGAACTGCAGCGCCAATGCGCTCGTACATCTTGAGAACGCTGCGAATATGCTTCGCGTAGCGGCTGCCTGGATTGTTATGCAAAGCGGCATTGTCATTCGGAATTACAATGCTTCTGTATTTCTTGAAAAAGCCTGAACGGAAATCGAGAGCTGCAATTTTCAATGCATCTACTCCTAGACTAGATCCGCGTGTTCCTGCTCCAACTTCACTCGGAACTTCGATAATTCGAATGTTTTTCGCTTTTTTATTAATCATAATGCAAAGATAGTTATTGGGTCTTAGTTCGAATTATTTCTTCTCAATTCCGATTGCAAAAATGACATTTCGTTTGTTGAAGTCCCAATTCATTTCGCGCCATTCTGCAATTGATTTAGTAATTACATAGCCGTTCTGGCTGTGAACATCGCAACCAATGCAAAGTAACGTCGTTGGTTGAAGGTGCTCGCGCAAATCGTCGTACACATGATGGCTGCGATAAGGCGCATCCATGAAAAGTTGTGTCACTCTGAATTCTGAAGATTGTCTTTCCAACATCTTTATCTTCTTCATTCGCTCACCTCGCTCTCGCGGAAGGTATCCGTGAAAGGTAAAAGACTGTCCGTTCAGTCCTGAAGCCGCTAAGGTTAGCATGATTGAAGAAGGACCCGTTAAAGGAACAACAGGAATGCCCATGCGATGTGCTTCGGCAACAATCACAGCTCCGGGGTCAGCTATGCAAGGCATGCCCGCTTCACTCATGAGTCCAGCGTTCTTTCCTTCGAGAATAGGCTTCAACCAATCATCGTAACCAAGCTCTTTACTGTGCTCATTAATAACGTTTAAAGTAATTTCTTCAAAAGCTTTGGTGTATCCGCTTTTCCGTAAAAATCGACGAGCTGTTTTCAACTCTTCCACAAAGAAGATGTCCAATTCTAACATCAATTCGTTGTTGAAAGGAACAAGTTCCATCTGATGAAGATCTCCAATTGGGGTAGGAAAAAGGTAAAGCGTACCTGGATTTATTTTAGACATAAGCGGTATATCGAGGTGATATTTTTTGCGTCCGTGAAGGTACTGCAACAATTCATTGAGTTGGAAACAAAAAAAGACAGCCGTAGCTGTCTTCTCTTTCAGTTTAAAATATTATAAATCGTCGAATGAAATATCGCTTGACGAGGAAGGGGTGGGTTCCTCTGCTTTTGACTCGACAGCCGGCGCAACATCTTCACTTGTTGACTCAGAATGCTCGTTTTCTGACGTTTCAAACTCAGACTCGCGGAAATCCCCGGTGTCCTGAAGTTGGCGAATGTGATTAATGGTGTCTTCTAATCCTTCAATGAATTTATCGAAGTCTTCTTTGTACAAGAAAATTTTGTGCTTTTCGTAGCTGGCTTGACCGCTATCTGAAAATCCGGAACGCTTACTTTCCGTGATAGTCATGAATAAATCGTTGCCTCTTGTTGTTTTTACATCGAAGAAATACTTGCGTTTACCCGCGCGTACCTCTCTAGAAAATACATCGTCACGGTAGTTACTTCCTTCTGCCATAGCTGTTAAAGTTTTCGTTCAATTTGGTTAAGTGTACCAAAAATAAAAAAAATACTCACATATCAAAATATTCTGGCCTCTTTTTACAACAAATCGTTCAGCGTAGGGGTAAGACGATATCGGTCTTCACCGTAACGGCTAGCCAATTTCTTCATTTCCCAAGCCACCTGATCAAGACCCATTTCTTTTCCCCATGCAATTAGACCTTTCGGATAATTCACACCTTTGGTCATGGCCAGATCTAAATCTTCAGCAGTGGCGAGGCCTGTGCGCAAGGCTTCATAGGCCTCATTGATGAGCATGCACAGGATTCGCTTGCCAATTTCTTCTTGACTTAATATGTTTAAGGTTTCAGTGGCGTTGGTAACTCCTTCAGCATAGGAATAAAAACCTCTTTTGGTCTTCCTTCCCAGCCATCCGGCTTCTACATGACGTTTCTGCGTGGTGCTTGGAGTATATCGCGGATTGAAATAATTCGCAGCGAAGACGCTTTCGGTCACAGCATAGTTAACGTCGTTGCCTATAAGGTCCATCAATTCAAACGGTCCCATCTTGAACCCTAACGCTTTCATGGCCTCGTCAATTTCGAAATAAGTAGCTATCCCTTCGTCATACATGCGAAGCGCTTCAGAATAAAACGGACGAGCCAAACGGTTTACAATGAATCCAGGCAAGTCTTTCGTTACAACAGGCGTTTTCCCCCAATCACTTATTTTAGTTTGAAGTTCACCGAGTCTATCTGTGTTGGTTTGAAGGGCAGGGATAATTTCAACCAAAGGCATTAAAAATGCTGGATTGAAAAAATGAATTCCCCAAACGCGCTCCGGGTATTTGCATGCTGAAGCAATTGCCGTAACGGAGAGACTGGAAGTATTGGTTGCAAGAATAGTGGTCTTTGGTAACAACGCATCGAGCTCAGCAAATACGGCTTTCTTCACCGCAAGGTCTTCAACAATAGCTTCTATCACCCAGTCGCAATCGGCCAAGTCACTCATGTATCGAACAAAACTGACTTGTGCAAAAAGGGCAGTTTTCTTTTCTTCCGTAATCTTTCCTTTTTCAACCAACCTAGAGAATTGAGCATCTAAGCTGACCTTGGCGCGCTCCAAGGCTTCTTCATTCGTATCGAACAGAGCAACACGGTCATTGCCCATCAAGGCTACTTGCGCTATTCCAGTGCCCATGGCACCCGATCCAATAATTCCTATTTTCATGTTGCAAATTTCGTTAGTTTTGGTGAAGTGACTGCACGTTATTTCAAAATACATATTCTTTTCTTTTTGAGCTTCATGAGTTTTTCTCATGCCCAAGCTCAATCGCCTGTGAAATTTAAGGAATTGGCGAAGCAAGAGATCGACAATCGCAACTGGCCCTTGGCCTACGATTGGGCGAAGCAGGCTTATTTGCTTGATTCTGCCAATTTCGAATCGCAAGTCCTTCTTGCGCTGTGCGCTAATGAAATTAAAGAGTATGAGGAAAGCAAACGCATATTCGAAAGCATATCAGAGAAGGACGCTGGAAAGCTTCAGCCCGACGCGAACTATTACTTAGCGCGCGCTTTAAAGGAATTAGGGTTTTATGAAGACGCCGAAATCTTCTTCCGCAAATACGTTAAGAAGAGCAGAACCAAAAACATCCTCTTAAAAAAGAAGGCCGAACAGGAAATCAAGAACTGCGCTTGGGCGCTGAAGAACATTCAAACCGACGATTCGCTGCACGTCTATCGTCTTCCAAATACGCTTCAACATGAAAGTGCCGATGTTTTTCCGCGCATGAATGATTCGTTGTTGAATTATTATTATTATGAGGAAGAAAAGAAAACATGGAGTCAGGTAACTCGTCCTTTGGGAGAAGGAAAGATCAATATTCAAACTCCCATGGCATTCGGATACTTGACCTTTCTTGGTGATACCGCCGTTGGTGTTGAAACGAAAGATGGCATTAGCTCAATGCTTTTATTGGTTCGTCAAGACACAAGTTGGGTGGTTGCAAACAAGTTGGAAAAACTAAATGAAGGACATTCTACGATGCCGCATTTGGTTCGTATTAATGGAGTCTTGCATTTGTTTTTTGTTTCCGATAGGGAAGGCGGTGAGGGTGGAAAGGACATCTGGATTGCCCGAGAAACAAAAGGAGTTTGGGGAAAGCCCTTCAATGCGGGAGGAAGAGTGAATACCATAGACGATGAGATTTCACCCTTCTACTTCAAGGATAGATTGTACTTCACTTCAACTTGGTATGAAGGATTTGGGGGTTGGGAAATATATTATTCCAACGGAAAGCCGGGAAGTTTCCAACGTCCTGAAAACGCTGGACGTGGATTGAATTCGAATTACAACGATTGGGGGTTGAGTTTCAATCAAGAAAAAGGAATTGCATTTTTTACTTCCGATCGTCCATTAGATGACGGTTCGAAGTTTCCGCCTTGCTGCACGGATCTGTATGCAGCGACTTGGATAATTGAAGAGGAGATTACAAAGACCAAAACAGATTCGCTCTACACTTCCTTGTACGAATTGAATAAAGTTCTTCCTGTGAAATTGTATTTCCACAACGATGAACCGAATCCAGATTCAAACGACACTACAACAGCTTTTACCTATTCAGAAACGTTTGAAGAATATTTAAAGTTGAAGGAAACCTACATTCGAAAATTAGGAAAAGAGCAGGGCGCAACTGAATCGACAGATGAAGAAGTAGATGCGTTTTTTGAAAATCAAGTTCAGCAAGGAATGAACGATTTGACTCTTTTTGAATCGTTGCTGAGAAAAGAATTGTTATCAGGCAATACAGTGAAAGTCACAGTGCGAGGATTCGCTAGCCCGCGCGCAGCAAGCGATTACAACAGAAGACTTTCTTTGCGACGAATTGCTTCATTGAAAAACAAATGGATGAAAGATGAAATTTTTCAAAAGTCTTTTGAGTTGAAAACACTTGAGATTATTCCACTTCCATTCGGAGAGAATCAATCCAAAGTCGGCGTGAGCGACGATATTAAAAATGAAAAGAAAAGTATTTATAGCAAAGGCGCTCGACTTGAACGACGTATAGAGATTGAGAGCGTTTCCATCAATAAAAAGGAAGAGGAAACTACCAAGCTCGAAGTTGGAAGCGGTATTGTTTATCTGGGAAGAGTGGCGAAGGGAAGTTTCACAACGAAAGAAATTACCATTTCGAATTCTGGAAATACGGAATTGAAAATAGAAAATGTGGAAGCGTCATGCGGATGCACGGTGCCTCTTCTGATGAAAGATGTACTTGCTCCTGGAGAAAAGACAACATTGAAAATCACATTCTCAGCTCCGAATAAAGCAGGAAAGGAAGTGAAATTCGTAACACTTTTCTCCAACGGTAACGCCATAAAGGTCATTACCGTTGAAGCAATAGTGGAATAATTATTCTGCAGCTGGAGGAGTTCCCTTCTCTACATGCATCTTCACTTCATTCAACTCAGTGTCGAAATCTACGTGAAGGGTATCGCCAGGTTTAATCTGACTGTTAATGATTTCTTCCGCCAACGGATCTTCAAGATACTTTTGAATGGCTCTGCGTAATGGACGAGCACCATACTTCTCATCGAATCCTTTGTCAGCAATGTAGTCTTTGGCCGCCTCGGTTAGGGCAATGGTATATCCAAGCTCTGTGATACGAGAGAAGAGTTTCTTCAATTCGATATCGATAATCTGATGAATGTCTTCTTTCTTCAATGCGTTGAATACAATAATATCGTCGACACGATTCAAGAACTCAGGAGAGAATGCTTTCTTCAAAGCCGCTTCAATAACTCCTTTCTTGCTGTCTTCTTCTTGTGTTGTTCTTGAAGTGGTTCCGAAACCAACACCGACACCGAAGTCTTGAAGCTGACGTGCTCCAATGTTCGAAGTCATAATGATAACTGTATTCTTGAAGTCGATTTTACGACCC
Source organism: Flavobacteriales bacterium (assembly GCA_044354975.1). Classification (GTDB taxonomy): domain Bacteria; phylum Bacteroidota; class Bacteroidia; order Flavobacteriales_D; family Sanyastnellaceae; genus CAIZGX01. The sequence continues at coordinate 24,785 of JBIKZA010000006.1, read as the reverse complement.
ATACTGTCTGTCATTTGTCCATCGTCTAATGCTTGAAGCAATAGATTGAAAACATCTGGATGCGCTTTTTCAATTTCATCTAACAAGATAATGCTGTATGGTTTGCGACGAACCTTTTCAGTCAATTGTCCACCTTCTTCGTATCCAACATATCCCGGAGGCGCTCCTATAAGACGAGACACTGCGAATTTCTCCATGTACTCACTCATGTCAATGCGAATAAGCGCGTCGTCTGAGTCGAACATGTAGCGCGCTAATTCTTTTGCAAGTTGCGTTTTTCCAACACCCGTTGGACCTAAGAAAATGAATGATCCAATCGGACGATTCGGATCTTTCAATCCTGCACGATTTCGCTTAATGGCTTTTACCACTTTCAAAATAGCGTCCTCTTGTCCAATTACCCTTCCTTCAAGTTCCTTGTCCATTTTTGCAAGACGACCACTTTCGGTCTCTGCTACTTTCTGAACTGGAATACCAGTCATCATGGCCACAACTTCTTCCACGTTTGCCGCGGTTACTTGTGTTCTTTGGGTGCGAGACTCATCTTCCCATTTTTTCTTTGCCTCTTCGAGTCGAGTCTCTAGCGCTTTTTGTCTGTCGCGCAATTGAGCCGCCTCTTCATATTTCGCACTGCGAACCACACGAAGCTTTTCTTCTTGAATGCCTTCAATTTCTTTTTCAATCTCAATGATCTCTTGTGGAACTGAAATGTTCTGCAAGTGCACACGAGATCCCACTTCATCCAACGCATCTATGGCTTTGTCCGGAAGGTGACGGTCTGTAATGTATCGCGCCGTTAACTTCACGCAAGCTAGTAATGCTTCTTCTGTGTAAGTAACGCTGTGATGAGACTCGTATTTGTCTTTGATGTTATTTAAAATCTGAATCGTTTCTTCAACGTTAGTTGGGTCAACAACTACTTTTTGGAAGCGCCGCTCCAAAGCGCCGTCTTTTTCGATATACTGGCGGTATTCGTCGAGTGTTGTAGCACCAATGCATTGAATTTCTCCGCGAGCCAGTGCAGGCTTGAACATGTTGCTGGCGTCTAAGCTTCCGCTTGCGCCGCCTGCTCCAACGATGGTGTGAATTTCATCGATGAAGAGAATGACATCTGGAGATTTTTCCAGTTCATTCATAACGGCCTTCATGCGTTCTTCGAATTGTCCACGGTATTTCGTTCCCGCAACCAATGAGGCAATATCTAATGTTACCACCCGCTTATCGAATAGGACGCGAGATACTTTCTTTTGAATGATGCGAAGCGCTAGTCCTTCAGCAATGGCCGATTTACCAACACCTGGCTCTCCAATTAGAATAGGATTGTTTTTCTTTCTTCTTGAAAGGATTTGAGATACGCGTTCGATCTCTTTCTCTCTTCCAACAATTGGATCCAATTTTCCTTCCATCGCATACTTGGTTAAGTCGCGACCGAAGTTGTCTAATACAGGAGTCTTACTTTTTGAATCACCCGGTTTCTTTACTGTTCCACCGCTTCCTCCTGTGAACGGACGATCTTCTTCATCGTCGTCATCTGAATTTGGAAATTCTGCACGTGGGAGATCTGATTTACGAACATCTTCATCCTCTCCGTCGCCTAATTCGCGATTCACGGCGTTGTAATCCACACCCATTGGCTCGAGAGCTCGAGTAACTACATTGTCGGAATCTTTTAAAATTGTGAGAAGAAGGTGCTCTGTATTCACCATCGTCTTCTTGTGCGATTTAGCTTCGATGTAAGATAGCTTCAATACGCGCTCGGCTTGTTTCACCAAGGATATGCCGGAACTGGTTACGGTTGAAGAACCGTAAGACCCCGCATTTCGCACAGATGCTTCAACGCTTTTGCGCAAGAAAGAAAGATCAACGCCCAGGCTTTTTAAAAGCTTAGTGGCGGTGCAATCTTCTTCACGAAGAATCCCCAATAAAAAATGTTCAATTCCAATGTAGTTGTGTCCCAACCGCAATGCCTCTTCTCTGCTGTATCGCAGCACTTCTTGTACTTGTTCTGAAAACTTAGCGTCCATATCTTTCCTTACCTTAGTTAGTCAACCTCAAATGTATTCCTTACTTCGGTTACAATAAACATTATACCATTGAATTTTCCACAGCCATTTTGACATTTGTGAATAACTATAAGCGACAGTTATGGTCAATTTTCTGTCGATTCAGAAGTATTTTCGCGTACCCGTGACAGTACAACTTTATAAGCGGGAATAAGCACTATGGAAGCAGGAGAAAGAATTCTTAAGATAAACATTGAAGATGAAATGAAATCAGCCTACATCGATTACTCGATGTCGGTGATTGTTAGTAGAGCGTTACCAGATGTTCGTGATGGACTGAAACCCGTTCACAGACGTGTGTTATACGGAATGCTTGATTTGGGAATGTTGTCAAACAGACCTTACAAAAAGTCTGCACGTATCGTAGGAGAGGTATTGGGTAAGTATCACCCACACGGTGACTCGGCAGTATATGAAACTATGGTACGTATGGCTCAGCCTTGGTCTTTGCGCTACCCGCTGGTAGACGGACAAGGTAACTTCGGTTCGATGGACGGTGACAACGCCGCTGCGATGCGTTATACTGAGGCACGTTTGCGCAAATTAGCTGAAGAACTTTTAGAAGACTTAGATAAGGATACGGTAGACTGGCAGGCCAACTTCGACGATTCGTTGCAAGAGCCAAAGGTTATGCCAGCGAAAGTTCCAAACCTTTTGTTGAACGGCGTAAGCGGAATTGCGGTTGGTATGGCAACAAACATGGCTCCGCACAACCTAACTGAAGTCTGCGACGGTATTGCTGCGTATATCGACAACCATGATATTACGATAGAAGAATTGATGCAACACATCAAGGCTCCGGATTTTCCAACAGGAGGTGTTATTCACGGATTGGAAGGCGTGAAGTCGGCTTACGAAACAGGAAGAGGACGTGTAGTTATTCGTGCGAAAGCGCGTATTGAAGAAGTTGCAAATCACGAATGTATCATTGTTGAACAGGTTCCTTACCAAGTCAACAAAGCCGACATGGTGAAGCGTACTTGGGAATTGGTAGTTGAAGGAAAGATTGATGGCATTGCTGAAATTCGCGATGAGTCGGATAGAAATGGAGTACGTGTTGTTTATGAATTGAAGCGCGATGCGATTTCAAATGTTGTACTGAACAACCTTTATAAATACACTGGACTTCAAACTTCATTCTCTGTAAACAACATTGCGTTGGTGAACGGAAGACCTGAAGTATTAAACTTGAAGGACATCATTCGTCACTACGTTGAACACCGCCATGAAGTGGTTACGCGTAGAACGAAATTTGAATTGCGCAAAGCTGAAGAGCGCGCGCACATTCTAGAAGGATATTTAATAGCGTTGGATAACATTGATGCAGTTATTGCATTGATAAGAAAATCACAAACGCCAGACGAAGCGAAGGACGGATTGATTCAACAATTCGGATTGTCTGAAATTCAAGCGAAGGCCATTCTTGAAATGCGTCTGCAAAGACTTACCGGATTAGAGCGTGATAAGATTCGTGCTGAGCACGCTGAATTGATGGCGTTGATTACACGTCTTCGTTCTATTTTGGATAGTGAGGAATTGCGTATGCAAATCATCAAAGATGAATTAACGCATTTGAAAGAGAAGTTTGGAGATGAGCGTCGTTCTGTTATTGAATTCTCATCTGCTGACTTGAGCATTGAAGATATGATTCCTGATGAAGCGATGGTTGTTACCATTACGCACGCAGGTTACATCAAACGTACTAACCTGAACGAATACCGCACGCAGAGCCGCGGTGGCGTAGGAGCGAAAGGAACTTCTGCACGTCAAGAAGATTTTGTAGAACACATCTTCACCGCAACAAATCACGATTACTTGCTCATCTTCACTTTGAAAGGAAGATGTTTCTGGATGCGTGTGTTTGAAATTCCTGAGGGGGGAAAGACTGCGAAAGGACGTGCGATTCAAAACATGATTCAAATTGAGCCGGACGACAAAGTATTGGCTTACATCCCGGTGAAGGATTTGAATAACGTAGAAAACTTGAAGTCGAACTTCGTTATTCTTTGCACTAGACAAGGATTAATCAAGAAGACGTCGTTGGAAGCTTACAGCAGACCGCGTTCTTCTGGTATCAACGCGATAACTATTGTAGACGGAGATGAATTGTTACAAGCACGTTTGACCACTGGGGCGAGCGAGATCATTATGGGAACGAAAGAAGGTAAAGCCATTCGTTTCCCAGAGGTGAAAGTTCGCGCAGTTGGAAGAACAGCGCAAGGTGTGAAGGCCGTTTCTCTTGGAAGCGCTACCGACGAAGTTATTGGAATGGTTTGCGTAGATGATCCGAACAGCGACATCTTGGTGGTATCTGACAAAGGATTTGGAAAGCGCTCTTCATTAGAAGACTACCGTGTAACGAATCGCGGTGGAAAAGGAGTGAAGACCATTAACATTACCGATAAGACAGGTCCGTTGTGTGCTATTCTCTCTGTAGACAGTGAATTTGATTTCATGATTATTAATAAATCTGGAATTGCGATTCGTCTGAGCGTAGATGCTTTGCGTGTGATGGGAAGAAACACCCAAGGAGTGAAGTTGATTAACCTTCGCGGAAACGACGCAATCGCGGCAGTGTGTGCTGTTATTCGTGACGAAAATGAAGGAGAAGCGACCGAAGGCGATGAAAATGCAGCCGAAGGTGAAACAGAGGTTCCAACGGAAGGAGGTGAAGAATAAATTGCAACAAATTCTTTTGGCACTAACGTTGCCAAAGGGGACAATGAAAAAATAATATCATGAAAAAAACACTAATTCTATTCGCGACTGTTCTAACATCGTTTACAACCTTCGCACAAGCTGAGCTTACGAATGCTTTCAGAGCAAACGAAGACAAGAATTTTGAAGAGGCCTTGAATTACATCAATCAAGCGTCTTCAAATCCAAAAGCAACCAGCAAAGAAAAATACTGGAGATATCGTGGTGATATCTATATGAACATTGCAATGGACAGTGTTTTAAGTATGAAGTATGCAAGTTCTTTTAATGAAGCTGTTACATCATACACGAAAGCGCTAGAGCTTAGTAAGGACTATGTAATGGAAATAGGCGCTGTTGTCGACAATGCTCGACGATTGGAAGAAGGAAAGGCAATTGCGGCCTACAAATCGAGCAACACATGCGGTGCGGCCGTTCATTACGACAATCTAATTGAGACCAGTAAAATGTTTGGTGTTTCAGACACGATTTATATTTATTACTCAGGTATTTGTCATGAAGCATGCGGAAATGTAGATAAAGCGTTAGCCAATTTTACAACATGTGCAAACATGAACTACCAGGCGGCTGATTGTTATTCACGCATTGCCAATATGCTTATTAAAGCTGGAAGAAAGGAAGAGGCCGTTAAAATCTTAGGCGAAGCGCGTGCTAAGTACCCAAAGAACTCCTCAATTTTAACAGCAGAAGTAAACATTTATATTGAAGACAAGGATTACCAAAAAGCTCACGACGTTCTTATTGCCTTGGCTGAAGCCGATCCTAAGAACGAAAGTGTGTTGTTCGTGTTGGGTGTTACCTATGAAAAAAACAACAATCCAGTTGAGGCTGAAAAGGTTTACAACAGAGCATTGGAATTGAATCCGACATATTTCGATGCACATTACAACTTAGCTGTAATGAGCTACAACCAAGGCGTTGAGAAATTCAAAGTGTGTGACGCCATTCCTCCAAGAGAAGCTGCGCGTTTCGATGCATGCAAAGCCGAAACAAAGGTTGTATTTGCAGTTGCAGCGGAGCATTTTAAGGTTTGTTACGACCAAGATCCGACACAAGCTTCTTTGAAGAAAGTACTTCAAGAATGTTACAGAAAGTCAGGTCAAACAGACAAGGCAACTGAGTTGAAATAGAATATTTTTTTTAGATTGAAGAAGGGAGCGAAAGCTCCCTTTTTTAGTTTTCAACATTTCAAAAACAAGGGCGTTTTAACCTTCAATTTGTGGAAAAGAAAAGCATGTTTAATTGGTCGAAATTAATGACGCATTCGCTGCGTAGAATTGAAAAGAATGAAACCAATCAGGTCGTTTCCTTTCCGACAGGAATAGATTTGTGGGACAAGAATGGAGGAATCCGTTCGCAAGAGATTTCATTGCTTGTGGCGAACAAACATTCAGGAAGCACAAGCATGGCTTTGCAAATAGCATTGGTTAATGCCGATGCGGGAACGCCCGTTCTATATGTGAGTTCAGATATTTCGCCGGAGCTATTCATGTATAAAATTATGTTGCAAAAAGCAAAGGAGGAAATCCCTTCCTTTCACGAAGTAACGAACGACGTCTTATATTGGGACTCTCTATGTCTGAAGCATATGGAAGATCTGCACAGCAAGCCACTTTATTTCCAAGAATTCAAAGAGCCGAAATTGAATATCGCAATGGAGGGCATTGTAAAGTTTCGCGATAAACATCCGAAGGGACTCATCATAATCGATAAAATAAAATACAATTACAACGAAGGAAAGCTTTCGCCTGAATTGTTGAAGATGTTCTTAACAGGACTGAAAGACGACATGCTAGGAAATGAAAGAGGGGTGCTAATTGTGGCAACAACAATATGTGATATGATAGATTATTCATACGGAAAATTCCCTTCGCTTTTGAGCGTTTTCAATTGGAATTTAATGGAGCATTTTACCAGTCGTGTGTTTATGGTTCGCAAGGATATTAATGCTTGGATGAACAACGATTATTTCCGTCCGGATTTCTTATTCGCATCGGGAGTCGCCATCACAGCAGACGCTAGAGTTAGAGACGAAGAAGAGTTGGTATATTATCATTCAACACACAGTCAGTTTTACAACAAGTCTAATCCTGTTATTAAACCACTCGACGAGGATGACAGTCCGTTTTAATGCACGCGAATTTTCTCTCCAATTTGAAGCGTTTTCGTTGGCTTGAAATTATTGAGTTTGCAAATTTTAGCAACTGTAGTGTGATGCTTTATTGCAATACCTGAAAGTGTGTCGCCAGATTTGATCTTGTGGAATTTTTTAAGCGGATTATCGAGCACTTCAGGAGAAGTTCTATTCGGCCCAGGAACAATTAATTTTTGTCCTATTCGAATGATACTTGATTCTTGAATGTTGTTTTCGCGACAGAGTGTTTTAACGGAAGTGTGCTCTTTCTCGGCTATTGAAGATAGGGACTCTCCCGATTTGACAGTGTGGATGTGGGATTGAAGTTCAACAGGAAGTTTTTCGTCGCGAACTTCCATCATTTCTTTTTGTGCTGAATCGTCTTCTTTCTGCACGTCATGAAGCTTTTGAACATCCTTTGTTTTGATAATGGATTCTGTCATACACGGACAAATGCGCGCGCGAGTTGCAGAGTCAGTGTTGAATTCAGAAAAGGGTTTGAACTTGAGTATTTCAGATTTAACATGCGGATATCCTTTGAAGGCACCATCTGTATTCTGCTCCCAATACTTCAGAGCTTGTTGGTTATTCAGTCCACAAAACTGGATTAGTGTGAAAGCGCTGAGCATTCCACTTTGGTGCCATCCGTTCCAACAATGAATGTAAAGGGGCTCTTTTTTTTCTGATTGAATGAGGCTGTTAATCTCTTCGAAAAATGTGAATACGACATCGCGATTTAAATCGGGTTGACAGCTGTAGTTGAATCCAAGATCGAAGAGAGAATCTAATGCGGGTTCAGGGTAGTCTTCTTCAAAATATTTTGAATAGAGATAGATAGCTCCGCCGAAGCCGGCTTGACGCAAATTGTTTATTCCCCAAGGAGGAAGCGGATGTGAATTGTAGGTCTTCGGTTCAGCTTCTCTTCGATAAAAATTATTAGATCCGCCTCTATAAAGTATGTCGTGTAACACCACACGCATATTGCGAACACCCAATAAATTTTCAGGACCAATTCCCTTGTTGTTCACCAATTTGGTTTGAACGCTGTCGAGCCCAAACAGATCTTTTTGAGCAGATGAATCAACACCAACGAGTAGGAGTGAGGCAACGAGAATATTCCGACGCAACGATTTCAACATACGTCAAAAATACACAAAGAAGTAAAGAAGTTCATGTTGTTTGAACATGACTTCCCCACCATTTATTGTGCATATTCGAAGAGCTCCTTTGTGGAATAGCTGCTGTAGTAATTCAAGAAACGATTTTTCCATCCAACGTTGTTAGCTGGCAAGTGATGAAACAAGTCACGGAATCCCTTGCATTGATCTTTCATGTATGAGCGAAATGCAAACTGATCGTTCTCATTCAAACTAGCGAACGCCAATAACGTGCGCAACGTTGCAATGTTCAAGTTGTCGAATAGATGCCAGCGCGAAAGTGGTCCGTTCATAACGTGTACGCGTCCGTCTTTCAAAAAGACAATCATACAATCGCCATTTTTACGAAGGTGAATCATTTTGCCCGGTTCAAATCCCAAGCGCGAAGCATGACTTGTGCTGAATCCAGCCTGTTGCGTGAATCCGTTGTTGTTAAAGATCTTCCACAACTTAGGACCAGCTGTGAATAGAGGCAAGAAATCCGATGTGGTCTCGCTGAAGTAAGGGTTTTGTGTTTTCATGAGACAAATATTTTGCCTCACGTTGTAATGTATTTACGAGATGATTTTTGAAAGAAAATTATTTTTATTTGGACTTAGTGTAAAATTTACACTAAGTTAGCATTCTAGATTAGAAACATGAATAGTTCAGGAATAAAAAGAATTGGTGTTCTGACCAGTGGAGGTGATGCTCCGGGTATGAACGCCGCCATACGCGCGGTAGTTCGCGCATGTGCTTTTCACAGCGTAGAGGTGGAAGGAATCTTTCAAGGCTACGCTGGATTAATAGCAGGCGACTTCAAACGGTTGAACGAACGCTCGGTAGCGCGCATCTTGGGTCGTGGGGGCACAATCTTAAAATCATCAAGATGCAAAGAATTTCTTACCACAGAAGGAAGAGCCACCGCCATTGAGCAAATGACGAAGCATCACATAGATGCGCTCATTACCATTGGTGGAAACGGAACTTTCACAGGAGCACACATTCTTTCGCAAGAATCGGGCATTCCAGTAATGGGCATACCTGGAAGTATTGATAACGATTTATATGGAACAGACCATTGCATTGGATTCGATACAGCAACCAACACGGTTGTGGATGCGGTAGATAAAATTCGTGATACAGCAACTTCACACAATCGAATTTTCTTCGTGGAAGTCATGGGAAGAAACAGCGGCTTTATTGCCTTGAAAGCGGGTATAGCTGCAGGTGCCATTGCCATTGTTCTTCCGGAAGACGAAATGACTTCTGAAGAACTCATGCAGATTCTTCGTGCAAGTGAAGAAAGCGGTAAGTCGAGTTCCATAGTTATTGTTGCAGAAGGAGCGAAGGGAGGAACAGCCTACGAACTAGCGAATAAAGTAGCAGCAGAAAATCCTGATTACGACACGCGCGTTTCGGTTCTAGGGCATCTTCAACGCGGAGGAGCTCCAAGTTGTTATGACCGAGTAATTTCTTCACGCATGGGAGTAGCCGCCGTTGAAGGATTGCTTCAAGGAAGAAAGGACGTAATGATAGGAATAGTTAACGACAGAGAAACCTACACCTCGTTAGAAGATGCAATTACACGCAGTAATCTTCCAAACAGAGATGAATTGCGCATTGCACGGATTCTAGCGATATAATAATTAGAAAAAAAGAGTAAGATGAAAAAGGTAGCAATCAATGGTTTTGGACGAATAGGCCGCATGTGCTTTCGTCACACATTAACAGATAACAATATTGAAGTAGTAGCCGTGAATGACTTAACAGATGTTAAGACGCTTGCGCATTTGTTGAAGTACGACAGTATTCACGGACGTGTGAATGCAGAGGTTTCTGCCGATGGGGATTTCTTGGTTGTAAACGGAAAGAAAATTCGTGTGTATGCTGAAAAGGACCCTTCAAATTTACCTTGGGGAGAATTGAATGTAGATGTGGTTATTGAAAGCACGGGATTCTTCACCGATGATATTAGCGCTGGAAAGCATATTACTGCTGGCGCCAAGAAGGTTGTTATTTCTGCTCCTGCGACAGGAAACGTGAAGACAATCGTACTCGGAGTAAACGACGACACGTTAACTCCAGAAGATTTGATTGTTTCGAATGCATCTTGCACCACGAATTGTTTGGCTCCAATCGTGAAAGTGTTGAATGATACTTTCGGAATTGACAGAGGATATATAACTACGGTTCACGCATACACTGCCGATCAGCGTTTGCAAGACGCTCCGCACAAAGACTTGCGTAGAGCTCGTGCAGCTGCATTGAGCATGGTGCCCACAAGCACAGGTGCTGCGAAAGCAGTTGGATTGGTTCTTCCTGAATTGAAAGGAAAATTAGACGGAGTAGCAGTGCGCGTCCCAACACCAGATGGTTCTTTAACCGACCTAGTGGTTATCTTGAAAAAAGAAGTAACCAAAGAAGAAGTGAACGCTGCAATGAAGGCCGCTGCGGAAGGTCCAATGAAAGGAATTCTTGAGTATTGCGTTGATCCTATTGTAAGTATTGATGTTGTTGGAAATCCTGCAAGCAGTATCTTCGACGCCGACTTAACTTCTGCAAACGGAAACTTGGTGAAAATTATGTCGTGGTATGACAACGAAGCTGGATACAGCAAGCGCGTAATTGATCTTCTTCATAAAATGTGATTGAAGCAGTGTAATAGATTTTAATAACAGTAAAAAAAAGAGAAATGATACTTATAGCTGATAGCGGGTCCACTAAATGTGATTGGGCTCTCATTGACGAGAAGGGATCTCGATTGGGAAATTTTGAAACGATGGGTTTGAATCCATATTTCCATGATGAAAAAGTTGTTGAAAGTGCCATTAGAGGAAATGCGCCTCTTGCATTGTACGCCGATAAAATTTCACATGTATATTTTTATGGAGCTGGAAGCAGCACTCAAACGATGTGTGAAATTATTGAGCGCGGACTACGTGCTGTTTTTCCAACTGCAGAATTATTGATTGAACATGATTTGTTGGGAAGTGCTTATTCGACCTATGACGGAGAGCCTTGTATTTCTTGTATTCTAGGAACAGGAAGCAATTCTTGTTTCTTCGATGGTAAAGACATTCATGAATCGGTTCCTTCATTGGCTTACATCCTAGGCGATGAAGCAAGCGGATCTTATTTCGGTAAGATTTTGTTGCGAGAGTATTTCTACAAAAAACTTCCTGCTGAAATTGCTGAAGCATTTGAGAATAGCTTCCCATTAAGCAAAGACGAATTCATTTCGAAAATATACAGAGAGCCAAATGCTAACGTTTATCTCGCAAGTTTCACTCGCTTTATCGGAAATTTCGCTCACCATCCGCATGTCATGAATTGGGTAGTAAAGGGTATGCGTGAGTTCTTGGATATTCACGTGAAGTCATTTGAAAATTGGGACAAAGTTCCGGTTCACTTTGTAGGTTCTATTTCACACTATTTCAAACATTGTTTGGAAGAGGCTTGCAGATTGGAAGGCGTTCGTTTGGGTAACATTATCAAGAAGCCTATCGACGGATTGGTGAACTATCATGTAAAATACGTTTTTCATCACGCAGAATGAAGGGAGCCATTTTCGATTTAGACGGAGTTCTTGTTGACACCGCGAAATATCATTATCAAGCCTGGAAGCGATTAGCGAACTCTGTGGGTGTTGAATTCTCATTGGACGATAACGAACACTTGAAAGGAGTTAGTAGAGCAGAGTCTTTAGAGTTAATCTTGAAGAAGGGAAACATTGAGAAGTCGGCAGAGGAGAAGCAGTCGCTCATGGATATCAAGAACGAGTGGTATTTGGAATTGGCCGCAGAAATGAATGCCGACGAAGCTTTGCCAGGCGCTATTCCTTTCCTTGAATCATGTAAGTCGAAAGGTATAAAAATCGCGTTGGGATCTTCTTCAAAAAATGCTCCTATGATTTTAGAGCGCCTAGGAATTACGCATTTATTCGATGCTATTGTAGATGGAAACGTTGTGTCTAAATCGAAACCAGATCCAACGGTTTTTTTAACTGCCGCTGAAAAACTTGGATTAGCTCCAAGTGAATGTATCGTTTTCGAAGACGCCATTTCAGGCGTGCAAGCCGCTAAAACAGGAGGTTTCTATTGTGTGGGTATTGGAACGAAAGAAGTTCTTCCACTTGCCGATGAAATTGCGACTACGCTCGGAGAGTATAGTGTGAGGTAAGATCAATCCCACCACATATGCTGGTAATTCGACATGTCGGGCTGACTCCAATCACCGCGACCGTTGTAGAACTCAATGTCTCCATCGTCGTATAGTGTAAATAGTTTTGAAGAGCCGTAGTTGTTAAGTGTGACAATATAGGCCTTCTCGTTTTCTCTTCGTTCGAATAAAAAACTGCTAAAGTTGCGATATCCTTTCAATCCATAATCAACTTCAGACTGCAGGTTATTCGCATAGAAATATCCGCTGTTAAAAGGGAAGAACTTGGCAAACATTTCATTGAACGATGCGATACCGTGGTAGTCTTCGGTTGTGAGTTGGAAAGCACAATATCCCGCCTGTTTCGTCTTGTTTGAAATGGTAAAACCTCTTGAAACTAAGATGGAGTCAATCTGCTGTTCATGTGGATCATAAGCACTAACAGGAGCATTAAACGTATACGAAATTTTCCCATCAATCTTCTCATTGGCATTGGGAAGGAAAGTGTATCCATTTTGATTGCAATACTCTACCACCTTCCAAATAATCTCAGCGTCTTTATCTATTTTTTCTTTTTCAATGAAACTCGGGGAAGGGTCTTGTATACTGTTGTTATAGAACTGTCTCAAATAGGTTGAAATAACAGCTGCTCTCCAAACTTTGAGTTCATCTTTAGGAGCAGAGCCAATTTTTAGGGCTGAAGGTGTTTCACATTTTCCAAATTTGAATCCCGACGAATAGAAGCAGTTCTTTGTAACATTTCCCAAGGAGTCTTTTTGAATCCAGTTTCCATTGAGCATGTCGAAGGAATAATTCTTTTCACTTTGAAGTTTTCCATTCTGATAAAAATCTCTTTCGGTTTGGTTTTTTTCGTGAAGAATAAGTTCCCATTTGAAATTCCCGTTTTCATAGTACTTCTCAATGTGTTGATCTGTAATTCCATCTTTGTAGGTATAGAAGGTTTGTGATTCTAACTTTCCGGGAGAGTAATAGTTTGCGGTGGTTTGTTTCGTGTTTCCACTTCCAATATTTGGAGTGAGATTGATTGTTTTAATGCTTCCGTCTTCGAAATATTCAGCGGCAAGCGTATCGTTCTTTGCGCGATAGTATGTTTTCTTCTTCAATTGTCCGGTGTTGAAATACGCGAAGTATTCTGAGATTTCAGAGGGTCCGTGATAGTAAATGGTAATGTCATTCGGAATCCCATTGTCGAAATACGATTTCTCGAAGCCTCTTCCGTCGAGCAATAATTCTTTTTCATAAACCACCTTCCCGAGTTCGTTGTATCGAATCGTATGTGGAATAGGCCAGTAGTATTTTTCGTCGTTGAATTCTTCGGTCGTTTCAATTTTTCCAGTGTTATAATTATAACTAACCCAAGTACCAACCCCGAAGTCGTCTTTGTAAGTCTGGACATGCGAAAGTTTTCCATCGAAAAAATAATGACGCCATTCGCCATTTTTTCTTCCATCAACATATTGTCCCTTTGAAACTAGCACGCCTTCTTCGGTGTAGGCTTCGTGAGGTCCGTTTAACCCAAGATCATATTTCGCGAGTGCGTTTTTAGAATAAGAATAGGTGTTCAGCGTGTTTAGTTTTCCATTTTGAAAATAAGTTTTACTTACTCCAACAGGAACCGTCTGCCAACCATAGCCTTCAGAATCGATTGTGTGTTCAGGAATGACATCCGATGAGAAACCTTTGAGCTCTTCAGCGCGAAGTGCGGCGTAAGATTCAACCGATTGCATTTTTCCATTTGGATAGTAATGTGAATCTTGCCAGCAGCGTCTTTCGGTTTGATCGTGGTAGTATTTTGTTGTGCGTTCTAATTTTCCATCTTCACGGAATTGTTTGTACTCCGCTATCGTGCTATCCCGCTTTACACGTTCGAACGATGTTCGAATTCGCGTTGGGTTGATGTAGTTTGTTAATTCCAATTGAATGATTCCGTTTTTGAAAACGCGCTTTTCGTAGATGTCTTTCGTGTTCGACATGTACTGAATGCATGTGCCGTTCATGAGTATGCTGGGAGAAACATCCCAGTAGGTAGAGAAGAAGTAGTTACTTCCAATTTTATTATACGGATTGAAGAGGCACTGAATCTCTTGTCCGTAAATGGAATTGGTTTCCCCAAGAACGAAAAGAGTCAATATTAGAAGAAGTTTATTCATTGGTATAAAGGTATAGAAGTCTTGCTGTACAGGCCAAATCATTCATCGTTCATTCTTGAATTGGCATAACTAGCACATAAGGATTCGGGAATTTTCAATATAAAATTTCAAAACTCAATTTGGAGTAATGACACTTATAAGTTACATTTGTTATGCAGAAAATTCGAAGGGTAGTATTTTACGAAGATTATTTTAATCGATTCTATTATGAGCAAAATATTAGAGTCCGGAAGAAGATTAATTGGCTAATTGAATTGGTTGTAACTCACCAGAAGTTATCCAGCAACCACATGAGGAGTATTCGGAATGCAAAAGGGTTGTTTGAACTTCGGGTTATGCTTGGAACGGATTGTTGGAGAATTTTTTGCTTTTTTGATGAAGGGAATATTGTGGTCTTGCTCAATGGATTTGTTAAGAAGGATCATAAAACTCCAATGAGAGAAATAGAAAAAGCTAAACTATTAATGTACAAATATCATGAAGAAAGAAAAAGGTAAATTAACAACTTGGTCGGAATTTAAGGATGAGCACTTTGGTCTAATTGGAACTCCTGAGCGAGATGCGTATGAAAGAGATGCTACGGCATTTGTAATCGGAATGCGATTAAGGGCATATAGAGAAGAAGCTAACCTTACTCAAGAGCAGTTTGCTCAAAAAGTGAACAAGAAGCGCAGCTATATTTCTCGAATCGAAAACGACGGGCGCAACATGACGTTGAAGACGCTCTTGGAATTGTTCGAAGTTGGATTAGGGAAAAAGGTAACGATTGAAATAAAATAGGGACTACCGTCATTCTCCACCATGCTGATAGCATCGCCCGTTGTCGCTTAACGTCATTCGCTTGCAACGCGCTCCCGCTTTAGTAATTCCTGAGCATTGTAAAGACGTTTCTGATTTCGGGGAAGAACTAGAACCGCTTTTGGAATTAGATACCTGCCAATTCCAGCATGTTTGACAAACTTCTTTTTCAAGTTTTGTCTCTTGATCATCTGGGAGTGCAGGAAAGAAATCAATCCCAGTTTGTCTTTCAACTTCATCAACGCTTACGGCGAATGTGCTCAGAGATGCGCTGGATGAGGCGTTAGGAAGAACAAATCCAATAGCATGAATTTCGGGTTGGGTATAATCTAAAACGACTTTGTAATAATAGTTCGGAATGGAAACACGATTGCCTCCGATGGTCGGAAGTCCGGATGTAAGAACAGGACCTGTTACAATATAAATATATGAATTGTCTATCGCCCATGAACGCATGAGTTCCTCTAATCGTTTCCATACACCTCGGTTAAATCCGGGCAATTGCGGACTCATATTGCTGAGGTAGAAACTTTCTTTCATCGTAATAGCAGACCACCCCATATCGGCAGCGGGTGCTAAGTGTCCTTTGTCGTATCCAGATTTTAAATAGTCGCTATTTTCTGCTGTTCCCGTTGTAACGAATGGATCAACAAGAAATTTGTCGGTACGTTCGAAGATGCTGTTCGTTTCTTCTTTGGTTAGTTCATACGCAATCCATTTCGCTTGCTCGTGTTCTTCCGAATACACGAAAGAGTAACCGGTGTGTGATATTATTTTTTCGTTGGGAAGTAAAGCGGGGTATTCGAGATGGGTGATGTTTTCTGTTGGAATAATTTCTTCCTTTTGTTCTTCTTGTTTCGACTCTGTATTTGAGACAACAGGCGCACTGCTTGATTGAAAAGCATACACAATAACAACGACAAAACAGAGCAGAGCTATTAAGATTAAAATTCTTCTTGATCTATTTGGATTGCTCATTTGAATTGGTTTATTCGTTTAATTCCTTTCTATAAAAATGGCTTCCATGTTTTTTTCGATGCGAGAAAGGCGAGAAGCAAAAAAGAATGCGTCCGTTTCATTTTACGAAAGTACTAAAACTCTCGTATCTGGTCTCGTTAGCAAAAATGATTAGGTCGTAAAGAGGGTTCGTTATGTCAGTTTATTTTTCATGCCGAAGATATTCTGTTGAAAGTGCTAGCTTTATATGATATTTGCTGAATGAGAACTAGAGTATTATTCATTTTAGCATTTTTTGTTCTTTGCTTTACGTTTCTATTCTCAAACAATTCGTTGTCTGCAGATGTTCCGAAAGACTCGGTTCCAACCATTTCTCTTAATGCTCTTATAAATCAGGAGATTTCGATTTCAATTACTAAAAGAGAATTTCCCGGATTGGATTTGGATAAATATGTTCCATCAAATTTCTGCGCAGGTGATAGTGTTTCATTTTCATCAAGAGAGTTTGATGATGTTCATTGGTTGAAACTGACAAATACGGAAGGCAATGCTTTTGCTGTAGATAAGATATACTGGAGTCGAATGAAATTTCGAGTTTCAGCAGAACTTCAAAATAAAACCGTGGCTCTTTATGTCAAATGGCAGGGAGCAATGGAGGTTTTTCTAAATGGAGAACTTATCTATTCTTTTGGTTTTATTTCCAACATTGGAGATGCAGTTGTTATCCAAGACGCCTATCATTTTCCTTTGCGAAAAGTGCTTGTCACATTTAAAGATTCAGATGCTTCGAATATTCTAGCCTTTCGCTTCGCGCATCATTCGAATATTGGAAACCTGAAAATTAAAGAGTCGCTGTCTAATTCAGAATGGATGTCATTTAGCTTGCATACGACTGAAGCAGCCGAACATATAGATACGGCACGTAGCAATACCCTTCTTTATTACGGTTTTTTCTTCGGTACAAATTGTATTATTCTCTTACTAACGATTTTTCAAGTCAATAAAAGATACAAGAACAAAACGCTTTTACTGTTTAGTTGTTTTACTTTTTTCACCGCGAGTGTGGCCGTGACGAATTTTATTGAACTTGGTGCATTTCAAATTACAACGGATGCTGTTGTTTTAGTTCATTTCTTTAATCAATTATTCTACGCCCTAGCAACTTTTTTCTTGCTTCATGTAATGCGATCATTGTTTGATGCTAGAAATAGGTTTGCGCCTTATGTTTATTTGTCCCTTGTAGTTGCATATTTAGCGATTGGGTATTTTGAATTTTATAAAGCGAAGAATACCTCGACTTTTACTTTTTTGATTTTATTAATATCATCCTTCGAAATAGTAAGGATGTCCTTTTTGTCGTTTAAGAACAGGGTGCAAGGCGGATGGATAATCATTATTGGATCACTTGTCTTTATTATAGCAGGGCCTGTTCTTGAGCAATTATTCAATTCATTTGATAGTACAAAACCATTTGTTGTTACCATATGCAACAGAATTTCTTTCTATTTATCTCTTCCTATATCTTTAAGTATTTTTCTTGCTCGACAATCGGTAACGAATAATTTGTTGCTTGCTCGTCAGCGCGATGAATTGGATTTGGAAGTTCAAGAAAGAACGAAGGAATTGCGTTTGGAAAAACAGAAATCTGATGATTTGTTGTTGAATATTCTTCCTGAAGAAGTCGCCAACGAACTGAAAGAAAAGGGCAGAGCCGACGCTAAGCAATTTGATATGGTAACAGTTATGTTTACCGATTTTAAAGGGTTTACTAAGATTTCAGAACGCTTGTCTCCATCTCAACTGGTTGAAGAAATACATATTTGCTTCAAAGCATTTGACGCTATTATAGCAAGACATAACATTGAAAAAATTAAAACAATCGGTGACGCATACATGTGTGCTGGGGGGCTTCCAGTCTCGAATGAGACGCATGCCATTGATGTTGTTAACGCTGCAATTGAGATTCGACAGTTTATGCAAGAGCATTTGGAGCAAAAGAAATTGACAGGTCAAGAGGTGTTTGAAATAAGAATTGGTATTCATACCGGTCCTGTTGTAGCAGGAATTGTCGGGATAAGAAAATTCGCTTACGATATTTGGGGAGACACCGTAAATATTGCTTCACGTTTAGAGTCTTCTGGTGAAGCGGGTAAAATAAATATTAGTGGAAGTACATATGAATGTGTGAAGGACCATTTCTCATGCACATATAGAGGTAAAATTGAGGCCAAAAATAAAGGTCAAATAGATATGTATTTTGTTGAAAACGTATCTCTGAAAGGCGAATAATTAGGCCACCGCGTTCCGCTGAATTTTCTTAAACCTCCACAAACAGAAAAGTATGAAAAAAGCTCTATTTGTTTTATTGTTGTTTTGTTATTCTTCTTCCAAAGCTCAGACGGGTTATGAAGTTCCTGATTTAGTAAACTTTGATGAGGCAATGACTAATCTGATTAGTGATTACGCTATACCCGGCGCGCAATTGGCTATTACATACCAAGGCAGACTCGTCTATAACCGAGGATTTGGTTATGCAGACATAGATGCCAACACGTTGGTATGCCCCGATAATATTTTCCGATTGGCGAGCCTGTCGAAGCAAATTACATCAATTACTATTATGCACCTTTATGAGCAAGGAAGGGTAGGTTTGAATGACACTGTGTTTGGTGCAGACGGCTTATTAAATTCAATCGTTTTTCAAAATGCAATCGACCCTCGGGTTTATAACATTACAGTTCGAAATCTTCTTCAACATGCTGGCGGTTGGGACAGAGATGTGTCTGGAGATCCCATGTTTGATAGTTATTACATTGCTCAGGTAATGTCTGTATCAGCTCCGGCAGATGAAATGACTACTATTGAATATGTATTGAATAACCAAGAGCTGGACTTTACACCTGGAACGCAATTCCATTATTCAAATTTGGGTTACAGTATACTCGGAACAGTTATTGAAGAAATAACAGGACAGGAATATGAAACCTATGTTCGAGATAGCATTTTAGCCCCATTGGATATTGTAGATATGTATTGCGGAAAAAATCTATTAGTGGATAAACTTCCAAATGAAGTTAATTATTATGATTACGCGACTGCGTCATATGTCCCCTCGGTTTATGACAATCCCTTAATGGTTCCTAGACCATATGGAGGTTTTAACATTGAAGGACTCGACGCTGCAGGAGGTTGGGTTGGCTCTGCTGAAGACTTATGCAAGATACTTTGTGCAGTAGATCGATTTACAACGGTTCCTGACATGTTGCTTCCGGCAACTATAGACACTATGATTAGCCCATCTTTTGTAAGTGATTACTACGCGCTGGGTTGGAATGTGAGTCCAGTTCACGACAACTATTGGCACACAGGTTCTCTTCCCGGAACCACAACAGAAATTGTTCGCGCGAATAATCAATTGAATTGGGCCATTTTATTGAATACGAGGCCATTAAATACTGCAAATCTAGTAGTCGATGTTGACCAACTTGTTTGGAATGTGCTTCCGACATTAGATATTATTCCTTCGTTGAATTTATTCGACTCTACCTCTTTTTGCATATCTACCTCAGTAGCATCAATCGATGATAAAGATTCAATGCTAGAAGTTTTTCCGAATCCGTCGAATGGCAATATGACCATTAGGTATAACGGAAATCTATCGGTTCGGTCAAGCATTCACATTTACAATTCAATTGGGGAATTGGTCTATTCAGAGAATTTTAATCCAGGGCAATCCGAATTGAAAATCGAAAGATTGAATTTTCCGCCAGGATATTATGTCTTGAAATTTCAGGCTGATTCAAATTTGATTGTTCAGAAGATAATCGTTCAGTAGTTTCAATCAGTTGTGTTTAATTTAATTCTCGATAAGTATGAAGTCGTTTTTTCTTCTTTCATTCTCGGTGTTTTTTTCTCTTGTCTCGCACACTCAAATCCAAGATTCAGTGCGCGAGAAAGTAGATGCGATTTTCGAGGAATATAAATCTCCGAGCACGCCAGGATGTGCTTTAGCATTGGTAAAAGATGGTGAGATCATTTATAAAAAGGGTTATGGCACATCGAATTTAGAATACGGCATTCCAATAACTTCGACTTCAATATTTCACGTCGCGTCTATTTCTAAACAGTTTACAGCAGCTGCAATAATTATGCTTTCAATAGAAGGTAAATTAAGTTTGAATGACGATATTCGGAAATATCTTCCTGAAGTTCCCGACTTTGGGCATGTCGTTACATTTAATCACCTCATTCACCACACAAGTGGAATTAGAGACCAGTGGGATCTTCAGGAATTAGCGGGTTGGCGCGATGATGATTTAATTACGGAAGATGATGTTTTAGAGATGCTTCACAGACAAGTTGCATTGAATTTCATTCCAGGCTCGGAGTATTATTATTGTAACACGAGTTATACAATCCTTGGCGTTGCTGTTAAACGAATTACAGGCGTATCACTGAGAGAGTATTCTGATTCAGTATTTTTCAAACCACTTGGAATGATGAATACTCATTTTCACAGTGACCATTCAGAAGTTACTCCCAATAGAACTTCTGCATATCAGCAGGATGATCAGGGGAATTGGAAAATATCTATTCCGGTATTTGATAATTACGGCGCAACGAGTCTATTTACTACCGTTGAGGATTTGAGTAAATGGGATGAAAATTTTTACTCGAAAAAAATAGGCGGTCCAGATTTTATAAATGCGATGTTGGAAAATGGAATCTTGAACAACGGAACCAAGCAGGCCTATGCTGGTGGGATAAGCACTGAATTATACAAGGGCTTTAAAACGGAACAGCACAGTGGAGCAGACGCGGGATATCGCAGCAATTTCATTCGATTCCCTGACCAACATTTTTCTGTAATTTTACTGGCCAATCATGCCGAAAGTCAGGTTATGCTTTTATCTCAAAAGGTGGCGGATCTTTTTTTGGAAATCAAAACGAAAGAAGCTTCGGATGCAATTTTCGCAATAGACAGTTCAATTGTAAAAGGATGGGTTGGGAATTACATAGATGCTTTGACAAAAAGAAGAATCGAATTGAATTTTGAAAATGGAAAATTGATTTTGGGAAGTACAAAGTTGTTGTCGTTGAGTAATTCGGAATTTAGCGTTCCGGGTAGCTTCACGAAGTTGTCCTTTTCGAAAGAATTAGGAGTTGATAAGTTCTGTGTAACCAACCCAAATTCGATTAACCGGAATTATGAACGAGTCGTTGAGCTTGATTTGCAGCCTTCGGAGTTTTTGGAATTTATTGGGGAGTATTATAGCTCAGAACTTGACACGAAATATATTGTTACAGCCAACGACAGTGTGTTGTTTGTGAAAATCCCACGAAAGAATAAGTTAGAGTTCTATTCTTTTGCAAAGGATGAGTTCTCAGGAAATTTCTTCATTCAATTTTCAAGAGGAAAAAGGAAGAAAATTGAAGGTTTCTATCTTACAACCGGAAGAGTTCGTAATTTGTACTTTCAAAAAATAAAGAAGTAAGAGTTAATTCAATTCAGGACCAAATGGAAAATTTAGCGAGTATTCAAACCGAAGTTGACGCATCTTTTTTGTATGCTTTATTAGCCGAGCACGAGGAAGATCAGAATGTCGCGCATGTGTTTCGTGAAATGAGCGGAATTGAAATGGGACATGCGAAAGCATTTTTGAAAAGCAAAGGTCTTCCTGAATCCGATATGCCTGGCCCCTCAGGACGAGCAAAGACATTGAAAAGAATTGGAAGAATATTCGGATATGATTACGTCTTGGGCGTGCTGCTTGATACAGAGAAGGGTCTTTCTGCAGGAGTGTTGAATGCCCGGAAGCAACAGAATATGCAGAATTCGATTTCAGATACTGCTCACGTTTCGATCCTTCGAAATATTCTTCAGACCAATAAGAATATTTCAGGTTCGTCATTGGCGCGTTTCGAAAAACGTCATCGCAATGTTGGTGGAAACGCTATTCGCGCTGCAGTTCTCGGGGGAAACGATGGACTTGTTTCGAACTTTAGTTTGGTCATGGGCGTGGCAGGAGCAAGCGCTGGAAGTGGACCTGTGCTCATGACAGGACTTGCAGGCATGTTAGCAGGCGCTCTTTCGATGGCATTGGGTGAATGGATTAGCGTGAAGTCTTCACAAGAGCTCTCCGAAAATCAAATGGAATTGGAAGCGGAAGAGTTGGAGATTAATCCGGAAGGAGAACAACAAGAAATTGCTTTGATCTATATGACGAAAGGAATCCCTGAAGCGCAAGCGCGCGAAATGGCGTCTTCAATCATGCAAAACAAAGAACAGGCTTTAGATATTTTGGTGAGAGAAGAGTTAGGAATTAATGCAGAGGAATTGAAAGGATCCGCTATGGAAGCGGCCTACTCTTCGTTTTTCTTATTCCTAACAGGAGCAATCATTCCAGTTGTGCCGTTCTTCTTTACAACAGGATTCACAGCAATAATCCTAAGTGCTGTTTGCAGTGCATTCGGTTTGTTTGGAATTGGTGCCGCGATTACCTTGTTCACGGGAAGAAATGTTTGGTACAGCGGATTTCGACAAGTGTTGTTCGGATTGATTGCCGCGGCAATAACTTATGGAATAGGAACGCTTATAGGCGTTTCACTGGGTTAAGGCTCTACCAAAAGTTTTTGTACGATTATTTCCTCACCTAATTTAAGTTGAAGAATATACGTGCCTGGATGATCGAATAGTTTCCAACGGTTTTCCACGCTGTGCTTGCCTGATTTGAATTCTCCGAGTTTATCTTTTGAAACAAGTTTCCCATTCGAATCAAAAGCTGTTAATTCAACAACGCAATTCTTTTGGCAAGAAAATTCAATTCGAAATTTCCCGCTCGTTGGGTTCGGATAAATAGTGAAGACATTTTTTGGAAGTGAAAGGGTAGAAGAGACATCAACCGAGTTAGGCACTAGCCATACTTCGTAGAGGGTATCGTTCGGAAAACTTTGAGTTCCGTTGTTCACCCAAAAAATGTTTTGAGCAGTGCTGCGAATACCGCCAAGCAAATGGCCCAGCAGTATTTCACTTCCATTCCATGCGGAATTCAGATCAACAATTTCGCCTGAAATCATAGGTAGGTTTTCATTCAAGATTATTTCAGAACTAGATCCTAAGAATCCAGGCATTAATGAAGGATTTAATTCTTCCACCCATTGGTTATTTACATCTCGAGTAACACAAGCAATGTTCTTTGTGAAGGGCACATCGACATTCTGTGTGAGCACATCGCCTTCGTAATAGTATTCTGAAATTCCACCTAAAAACAAATAATGCTGCTTTTGAGACTGCGCGTCATAGAGTGAAACATGTCCGCAGTGGTATTGATTCAACAAATGTTGGAATTCAGGAACTTCAGCGATGCCATTCGGATTCACTTCAACACAATTGGTAAAAGGCAGATCTGCGACTTGTTGGAAAACACCACTGAATAAAGTGAAATTCACTTGTCCGTTCGAATCAATTCCTTCAACAACATTTAAATCTCTTCGGTGAAGCAAAGCAGGGTCATTGAATTCAGGGAGCCATTCGACTTGAATTCTGGCTTCAGTTAATGTTGGAATAAATCGAGAGACTTTTTCGGTATACGTCTGCGTGAAGGTCGGATTATTCATCGGGTTGTATCGACCGTCGAAGCGCTGTCCTGCCGCCAAATAAAAAACGTCGTTCAGTTTTTTCAAAGATCCTCCAGTTACAGCAAAACGCTCGTCAGTAATGAAATCGAAACTTTCGAAAGCGAAGGTCCCATTGTCTTGCGCTTCAAAGAAAGTCTTCAAGTTTATTGCCGTAAGCATGGGGTAGGTGATGTGATCTTGCGCAGTATTGCTGTATCCATATCCGCCTACCAACCACAAAATACTATCGGTCTGATAGAATTGAATGTTGGTGGAAGAGAATTGTTCGCTCAACGCAACATCAATGATATCGAATTCCACAGGAGTGGAACTGAAATTATTCAAATCGAGAATGGAGATGTTTGAAGGCATTCCTGCAACATCGAAAGCAGCAAATGGCTGACGCTCATGTAATCCGTCTTTTCTTCCACCAATCAACAACACTCTATTCTCCCAAGTTCCGTAAGCGAAGGATTGCAAGGCAATGTCTTGACTTGAATAAACGGGATTCAATACAACAGTGTAAGGGAATTCTTGCGCGAAAGAGTTGAGTGCACATAGAAAAAAGAAAATAGAGCTTGTGATTTTCATTTCACGAAAGTAATATTGAAGGCGCTTGGCTTTTGTGACCTTTCTCACCATTTATTTTTAAGGTCCTGTAACTTTTTGAATTGTTAAGCGTCTTGGTTTTGTAGAATGAATACAATTGAATACAATGAAGCTGTGGATCTTTGGTCTGATAGGGTTTTCGGTTATGTATTGAAATTGGTTCGTGACACAGCTTTGGCAGAAGATATCGTGCAGGATGTGTATGAGAAACTGTGGAAAAGGAAAGAGGATGTGCTGAATGAAAAGGCCAAGTCTTATTTGTTTACCTCGGCTTATCATGCTGTGGTTGATTGGTCGCGAAGAGAAACGCTCAAAAGAAGTATAATTGCTGAAGAGGTAATCGTTGAGCAAGATCACAGCAATGAGTTGAAGAAGTTAATTGATGAAGGGCTGAAGCAGTTGTCACTTCAACACAAGCAAC
>JBIKZA010000048.1:0-20266 GCA_044354975.1 Flavobacteriales bacterium | reverse complement strand
AGCACGGTAATTGGGAAGGTCAGGACGGCAAGATTTGGTGCTACAGTATTGTTGTTAAGCGTAATAGTAGGGTTAACAGAAGAAGCTGTCGTGTTAATGGAAGAAGTGCCATTGGCAGGATTAGCCACGGTCCATTGATAAGTTAAAGCGAGAGGAGTATTTCCGCAAGACGGACCTGTAGTGTTATTTGTAACGGCGGTTATAAGCGGGGTGCAAGAACTAGTAGGATTTACAGTGAAGGCGCAGGTAGGAGGCGCAACAACGCAAATGGTTTTTTGTGTTGTTGATGTCCCACAACCGTTTTGATATTTTTGGGTGATGATGTATGTTCCTGGAGTGTTGAATGATACAGTTGCGGGGTTGGATGCGGCTGTAATGCCGTTCCAATTATTCACAGGAATACCAGAAGCTCCAATACTTCCTCCTGAAACGGTCCATCCCGTGGCTGGTGAAATTGTGTAATAAAAGCCACCTGTATTTAAGCAGGAAAAAGGAGCGTTATTGTTGGGTCCTGTAATAGCGTTACCTGAAGTTCCTGCGTTAGTTATTGTTACAGATGAATTTACACAGATCGTTGTTGCAGAAACATTGAAGTTGGAAGTCGGTAAAGCTGAAACTACTATTGGTGAAACAGTACTAGTTGTTGTTCCGCAGGCGTTGGATGCTTGAATTACAGCATAAAAGGTGTTTGCGGGGTATCCAGGTGGATTTTGACCACAAGATGAAGAATTGAATGTGTACGAAACGTTTTGATTTCCAGTTAGATCTGTGTAGGTTGCGTATGGCACGCTATTCACTGCACCCGGAAGAGATGAAGAAACATCGCTAACGCCAATAGAGTATGTTGTTCCAGCAGCGTTTGGAGAATTCGTTGTTGGATTAACAGGAGAAATGGCAAAGTTTACGGTTTGGCCTGTGCATAGACCAACTGAGTTTGAGACTCCTCCGGCTACATAAGGATTAGATCCAGCATAAATGTTAAATGTTTCACTTACCACACAACCATTCAAGGCTCCGGTTATTGTAAAATAATTGTTTCCAATGTTAAGGCCTATTTCTTCAGCGATACCAAGTAAAATGGGTAATGACGGTTGAGTGCCTATAGAATACGAATAAGTTGCGGAACTTCCGTTAGGAAAAGTGTTGTAAATATATGCGGCGCTACTACCTGATACTCCTGAACAAATGGTGTAGGTTGTTATGTTGTTGTAGTTATTTGCACTTAAAGCGGCGGTCCCAAATTCTACAAAAGGGTTTAGGACTTGTAAATTTGTAATAGCAACGTTTTGTATCGCAGAATTCGACGAACAACCATTCGAATTCGTAGCCGTGACGTAAACATTATAGTTCCCGCCATTATTAAAAGTAACAGAGGGATTTGAGGTACTTCCATTTATGAAAGCGCCAACGTTTGGATACCAAGAATAAGTTGTATTTGCTAAAGGAGTAAATCCAGAGATAGGAATTGAAACTCCGGGACAACCATTTGCAGGAATTGTAAACGTAGGAGTAGTTGGGTTGGGATTTACAATAACTTGAATCTGGTCAGTGTCTGTGCAACCGCTAACTGTGGCTGTTCCCGTGAATGTGTATGTACCTGCAGGAAGATTATTAAATGTTGGATTACTTGGAGTTCCTGTTTGTGTCAATGTAACAGAACTTCCAGTAGTTGTATTTACAGCAGTCCAGGAGTATGTGACAGCGGGTGAAGAAGGCTGGTTTGAAATTGTTGAAGAAATATTGAAGGCACTACCTTGACAAATGGTCTGATCGTTACCTGCGTTTAGATTTAAATTGGTTACAGTAACATTGACCTGATCGTTATCGCTACAGCCATTGGCTGTAATTGTCCCTGTAATGGTATATGTGCCAGCGGAAAGGCCGCTCAAACTCGGTGAAGCATTTGTTGATGAAAGTCCTGCAGGATTACTTGTCCAAGAATAAGTAACTGTACCCCCTGCCGGAACATCAGAAACTGATGAGTTAATATTGGTTAAAGCTCCTTGACAAATGATGATGTCATTTCCTGCATTTAAACTGAAATTGTTATTATTAGGAAAATCTAAATTAAGGCTATTACTAGCATAACAGTTGATCTCATTGGGAAAGGTAACAGTGCAGGTGTATGTTCCGTCCTCAGAATTGTCGAAATTTGTTACGAGGTAAGTGTTGGATATCGCGCCAGGGATATCTACCGCACCCCCTGCTCCGCCATTATTGTTGAAAGACCATTGATAAATTGGTGTGCCAGAACTAGGTCCGCCGGTATAAGTCGCAGTCAAAGTTATATTGGCGCCATTGCATGCCTCAATGTCTGAACCTACTGAAACGTTCAAATTATTACACTGCCCAAAAGTATCCACCCCAAAAACACAAAAGAATGCCAATAGCACCGCACTTTTTAAAGATGCGTTGATGTAGTTATTCTTGGATGAAACTTTCAACAAACTTTGCATGGCAATTATTTTAGCAAAGGTAATTCTTTCTTGCTAAACAGTTTGTTTTTATAAAAAAAAAGGAGTCCAGTCGGACTCCCTCAATAAAATTAATACGTTCTTTATTTCTTCTTGAAATTCGGACATTTAAAATTCAATTGGTCATTTCCAGCTTTTTTCATTCTTTTACTTCCTGCTCTTTGTGCCGAATGATTCCTCTTACTATGCGAAGAATAATTATACCCCTTCTGTGAACTCGAACAAGATGTTTGTGTAGTCACTATTGTTGCCATTCCGAATAAGGCAAGCAGTAAATAAGAGAGTCTGAAAAAGCGTTTCATTCTAATGTTGAATTAATACTGTTTTATTCGTTTTTCCTTTCGAAGTAGTTAGTCTGAAAACATGCAATCCATTCGGAAGATTTGAGACTTCCATTCGATTTACATTGAATTCAGTTTTTACCATTGCTCCAGTCATGTTGTAGACTTCAATTTGCTTCAAATCGTTGCTTGAGATAAATACATTCGATGAAGCCGGATTGGGATAAACCAAAAGGTCTTCTTCTTGAGCACTTAACTCTTCCGTTCCAACAGTTATTGTGCGGTAGGTGCAATCAAGTGGAATAGAACAAATATGATGCGTTAGAAAATTCGACATAATACTCATGGTGGTATCTAAAATTGCAGCGTTCGTCATGTGAGGAACGTGATCCAGTCCTTCGTAAATCTCGAAGCAATGTTCCAATCCAACTTGATTCATTTTTTCGTTTATGCTGAAACTTCCATCGACTTCTACAACAGGCGCAAATCCAAAAGCGTACTGCATAGCCGAAGCATAAGGAACCGTCTGATCATTCGTACCATGAAACAACAAAGCAGGTTCGTCGCCAGCGTGAATCCATGCGGTATCGCCAATGGCTCCGCAAATATTCACAATCGCTTTTACATCTGAAGGATATCCCGGATTTCCGCTGTCACCCTCTAGCTCACCAGATAATCCTGGATTGCTTGTGTTGACATATGCAGGCAATTCAGCCATTTCATCTAAATAAGCCATGTGCAAAGCAATGTATCCACCTGCACTCGATCCGGCAATATAGATTTCGTTCGGGTCTATGTTATACGGATTCCCATCAACAGCAACAGTCTTACGAAGAAAACGCACTGCTGCCTTTCCGTCCTGAACACCTCGCATTACCGCTTCTGTCATAGGTCCCGATAAATTTGCCGTAACCGTAACACCAAGTCTATACTCCATAGATATAGCAACGTATCCCATTTTCGCAAGTCGCTCGCATATCGGAACAACATCGGGTCCCGTCTTCGATCCCGAAAGAAAGAATCCGCCGTGAGCAACAATTACTGCTGCTCGGTTGGATACGTTATCTCCCACAGGTTGATAAACGTCGCACAAGAGTGTTTGTGGAGTTCCGTCGTATTTAATGTTCTGTCCGTATTCGACGTTGGAAGCAACTTGAACGTCGTTGAAGATGTAATTCAAATACCTATTCCCATCGCACTGAGCCATGGTATTTAAGCTAATAACAACCGTAAAAAAGAATAAGAGTTTTTTCATTTGACAAGGTTTTAGGTAGCACAATTTAAGATTTATTCTTTTTGAAAGTGCAAAAAAACATTATTCCCCTTTAAATGTTAATGATTTTTATAAGATTGAGCGGTATATCTGTTGAAAGGATTAATTTTGCTCGACTTCACACTTATGATTGAAACTGATATCCTTATTATTGGTGCGGGCCCATGTGGTTTGTTTACCGTTTTTGAAGCTGGACTTCTGAAATTACGTTGTCACTTGATAGATGCTTTGCCTCAGGCAGGCGGACAATTGACTGAAATTTATCCGAAGAAACCCATTTATGATATTCCTGGGTTCCCTGAAATTTTGGCTGGTGAGCTGATCGATAATTTAATGAAACAAGCGGAGCCGTTCAAGCCTGGATTTACCCTGGGAGAGCGCGCTGAGTCTTTCGAGAAAACGGAAGACGGAATGTTCATTGTG
The DNA here is from genome assembly GCA_044354975.1 of Flavobacteriales bacterium. Lineage (GTDB taxonomy): Bacteria > Bacteroidota > Bacteroidia > Flavobacteriales_D > Sanyastnellaceae > CAIZGX01. The sequence goes on along the minus strand of JBIKZA010000048.1, from coordinate 15,815 downwards.
ACGACTTCGCGCGGAACAAAACACAAAGCTCCAATTGTAGCAATTGCCGGTGGATTGGGATGCTTCGAACCCCGTAAACCGCCTATTTCAAACATATCCGATTTTGAAGACAAGGGAATTGAATACATTGTTCGTGACCCCGATTTCTACAGAGGAAAGTCTGTGATTATAAGTGGAGGAGGAGACTCTGCCTTAGATTGGGCAGTATTTCTAGCGAACGACGTGGCGAAAGAAGTTACACTTGTGCATAGAAGTAAAAGTTTTCGCGGTCATCCAGACTCAGTGCAAAAAGTGCTTGACATGGCGGCTTCAGGAAAAATTAATTTGCACACAGATGCAGAGGTTATTGAAGTAGCCGGAGACGATGTTCTTCGTAACATTACCCTTCAACACAACGACGAAACAAAAACAGTCCTAGCGACAGATCATTGGTTACCCTTATTCGGATTGAGTCCGAAGCTCGGCCCGTTGTCTGAGTGGGGGTTGAACATTGATAAGAACAGCATTGAAGTAAATACGCTCGATTACCAAACGAATGTCCCAGGACTATACGCAATAGGTGATATCAATTCTTATCCAGGTAAATTGAAATTGATCTTGTGTGGTTTTCACGAGACAACGCTCATGGTTCAAAGTGCATTCAAACGCATTTACCCAGATAAGAACTATGTGTTGAAATACACGACAGTTAATGGTGTAAACGGATTTTAAGAATGGAGAATACAGTACAAATTACAGTAGTCGATCGAGAAGACAAGGAGCACGTTTTAGACGCTCCTACCGACATGGGTATGAATATGATGGAGCTGTGCAAGTCCTATGAGTTGCCTGTGGAAGGAACTTGCGGCGGAATGGCCATGTGCGCAAGTTGTCACATGTACATTATGTCCGATCACGATTTGGGAGAAAGAAACGACGATGAAGAGGGAATGTTAGATCAAGCCTTTTTTGTAAAAGGAAATAGCAGATTGGGATGTCAGTTGCACATTGCTGCGAACTTCGACGGACTGAAAGTGAAATTGGCGGAAGTAGGAGGGTAGGCTTATCGCGCAAGCTGCTCAACAGCGAGCACGTATGAGTCAAAACCAAATCCAGATATTGTCCCCAAACAATGTTGTGCAAGGAGCGATGTATGTCGCTCCTTTTCTCTTGCCATAACATTGCTCAAGTGAACTTCGATGACTCTTGGCTTCACTGCTGCTAGTGCGTCTGCTATTGCAACGCTTGTGTGGGTATATCCGCCCGCATTGAATACAATGGCATCATACTTTTCAGATTCTTGAATGGCGTCAATGAGCACTCCTTCGTGATTCGATTGAAGGTGTGAAAAAGTGACGTTTGGAAATTTTTCGGTAAGAAGACGTAACAGTGATTCTAAATTTTCGGATCCATAGATGGAAGGCTCGCGTATGCCGAGCAAATTCAAATTAGGTCCGTTGAGAATAAGAATGCGCATCACTTGCGAATGGTGGTGTCTAATGACCATTGATCTTCCGTGATACTGATGTCGTTCTTGAAAAAGTAAGTTCCTGTTTTCGAAATTACCTTTTGGTATACATCTACTTTTGCGCCAATCTTCACTGTTCTTTCAATAACCTTTTGGCTGGGACGACTGGTCTCGTATGATTTCTCAGTTACTCCTTCGGCAAGTGTTTCAGTCCCTGGTTTTGGATTTAGCAAAGACGGATCTTTGGGTCCGGTTGGATATTCAGGACGGATTTTAGAAGAATCGTTTTTACTCTTCTCCGCTTTTTCTTTATCGTCTAAAATTTTAGTTTCAAGAACGTGAGCATTGGCATTTACCTCCATGCGCTGCTTCTCCAACAGGTTAGGACTTTGATCGTTAATTTCCTCCTGAATGATTTTGGTTTTTTCAATCTCTTTGCCATGGGTAATGATTCCCGATTGTCCAGCTGTTTTTGTGCTAGCATCAACTTCTGCGAAGTGTTCTTTCTCTCCTTGAAGATCAGCTATTTCAGCGGTCAGATCTTCGTTTCCTTTTACGACTAATTCAGAGTTCACGTCTTTCTCTTCGGCAATTCGGTTTCTGTTTTGATTGCGCCCTCGCTTCGAACGTTCGGTGTATTCGGTCGTTTGACCGTTCCTTTCTTCGTATGTAGAATTAATTTCTCGTTCGTTCTTTTTGCGCTCTCTGTCGTTCTTCGAAAATTCAGTGATCTGATTTTTATCGTCGTCCTTGAATTCAGAAGCTTTTTCAATATCTCTTCTTTGGCGACGTGTATAATTTTCTTTGCGCGTATCGATATCATTTTTAGCGGAATCAATTGCCGTCTCATTCGCCGTTAAATAAGGTTCAGACTGACGTGTTATTTCTGTCAATTGATTTTGCTTGATGTCAATTTCAGCCTCAGCCTCTTCTATTTTTTCGCGGTGCTTTAATCGGAACCCGGCTTGACTTGTGCTATCTTGAGATTTGTCTTGGAAGATGTCAAGCATCTTTCTTTTTTCAGCTTTTTTCTGGGCGTCTCGATAGAAATCATCAACCGCTTTTTCTGCATCGGCATCTACATCGCTCCTTCTATTTCTAGTCCGATTTCTTTTTTTGTTTTCTTCTTCGATACGATTGGCCTCCGCTTCTTCGTTTTCACGAATGCGCGCTAGTCTGCTTTCTTCGGCATCCTTTTCTTTTTGACGACGAATTTCCTCGAATTCCTGTTCTTGTTTGATTCGCTTTTCTTTCCAATCGATGTCGGCTTGGCTCTCCGAGCTATGCAGTTCAAGAATAGCCGCGTCTAGGGTTTCAATTTGTTTGGTCGGGTAACGTTCTCCAAGTTTAATGTTCAGTGCAGCCACATATTTTGTTTTCGCCGCAGTCATTTTTTGCTCGTCAGTGAGCGCGCTCTCTTCAAAAAGTTTATCTCCTTCTACAATCAGTCGTTTGTATTCTTTGATCTGTGGGTCTTCCGTTGGAGTGGTGTTGCGTACAACGGTATTCGCTGCTTCTAAGGCTTTCTTAGCCTTGTCTATTTGTGTGATGGGATAATTCTCTTCCGGTTTAACATCGGAAGCACTTTCATACTTATTAATCGCCTCTTGATATTGTTTTTTCCCGAAAAGATCATCAGCAGATACGATTAGAGCTTTGTATCGTCTTTCTATTTCTTCTTGCTTGTTCTTGTCATTTGCAATCGCATCTATTGCTGCTTGCGCAATGTCTATTTGCTTTTTCGGATAGACTTCGTCTGATTTTAATTTTAAAGCTTCTTTGTATGTGGAAATACAAGTGGCATAATTCTCTTCGTTGAACTCACCGTCTGCCTGAGCAATCAGAGCTTTGTATTTTTTCTCTTGTTCTAACCCATCTAATTTGCGCTGAATTTCTTCAAGCTGTGCAGTTGGGTAGGGTTCATTCGATTTTATTGAAAGAGCTTCGGTGAATTTAGATTGTGCAGCCTCCCACGATTGGTTTTTAAATTGAGCATCTCCGTCTTTAATCAATTGAGCATAACGCGCTTCATTGTTTTTGTTTGCTTGTTGCTCGCGAAATTTACGCTCGGCCTCATCGTATTTATCTTGAGCAGGTTTGTCTGAAGGAAATAATCCCAATGCAGCTTTGTACTTCGTCATGGCCTCCTCGAACTTCGTTCCTGCCATGCGGTCATCACCTTCCAACATAAGCTTTTCATAGTCCTTTCTGACCTTATCTCCGTTCCTCGCTAAGTCTGCCAATCGTTTGAATTCAGCATCAATTTTCTTGTTCATTTCGGCTGTATATTCGAAATCGAATGTCACATAATTCGTTTGAGAATTGAATGCGGCTTTCCCCATTGGTTCTTTTAAAATATCTGTGTTGAAGCCGTCGACATATTTGAAAAGGGAAGATTCAAATTCCATTAAGAATCCACCAGCACGATCTTCCGCTGGGATATTTCGGGTGTCTACTCGAATTATTTTGGTAACATAATCTGCACGTGAGAATTTTAAATCGTAGGAATATCCCAGAGGCAAAGTGAAATCGAATTTTCCCGATGTGCCGGCCTCAAATACTCTTTCTTGAGCGCCATTTTTAAATACAATAATTTGAACACCGTCTAACTTCTTGTCAGAGTCTTTGTCAATGATTGCTCCTTGACTTTTAATTCGAATCTCTTCGTTTTGTCCTGATACAGAATAGCTTGATACAAGAAGACCGAGGAAGGACGCCCAAAGTATAAGTACGCGAATAGCATTCATAGTAGATTAAATAAGATTCCTAAATCACACGTAAAGATAATCGGAAATACAATAAATTGAAAGAAAAATAACTCCCCGAGGGGAGTTAGATTTGAATGGTCATTTGGCTTAAAGCCTTGCCCGTGCTGCTTTCGGCTGCAAGGGAATAGTTTCCGCGGCTAAATCCGCTCACGTCTAAATCAACAGGTAGATTCAATTGTCCGGCTTTCTGACCGTGAATGAGTTCCACGAATTTCACAATTTCACCCTGCTCATCGCGAAGAACAACACGAACGTCTTCCTGATTCTCCAGTATAAATTGAAGGTTACTCTCAACGCGGTTAGGTTTCCCCGAGAATGCAAGTCCGCTGTTTTCTTGAGCCTCTTCATAATCTACTTGATACCTTGGAATAGGCACCCGCTTGTGTTTAGCTGCAATAATTTGAAGTTCATTTGCTTTCATTTTCCCTCCGTCATAAGTCACAATTGATGCAACACTGTGGTCGTTGGTGAATGCCCAAACCAATGATTGAATACCAGCGCAGTTCCCGAGTCTTTTCGCTTCAACTTCCTCGAGTGCAGCAACAAGATCGGCATTAGCCATTTCAGTTTTCCCAAGGTCGTGGAAGCCGTCAGAAGTGGACATTGCAGAAGCATTGCCGCAAGCCGTGTTTAGAAGAGTACTTTTCTCTTCGCCTGGCGCAAGGAAGATTTCCCGAGATCGTAACACAACGAAAGGCTGGTAGTCGTTGGTTGCCGTGTAGAATACTCTTCCCGTTTCCACATGCAAGGCCAATGAATCCTTGGTGGTGTTTTTTACTGTAAGTTGAAAATAACCGTGGTTGCGAATGTGATTAACGATTCCGCTGAAAGAGATCTTTTTCTCTTTTTTTGCTTTCTCGAAATTGCAACGTTGGATTTCTTTTTGTGCCGTTGTCTCAAGTCCAAGAAACAAAAGGCCGATGATTAGAATTGTGTTTTTCATGGTGCTGGGGTTTGAGGGGTTAATGATTGATTGATTCTAGCTAAATCTTTTTTGGTAATGAAGACAACCGTGTGGTCGTTTTTAGTCGTTTTTCTTCGGCTACTTGGAATTTCTCCTAAACGGTAGCTGTATGTCGTGGTTTTGTTTTCTCGTTTGGAATAAACGTCCATTGAAATCCTGGAGAGTATGGAGACAGACCCGAATGGAATTTCAGTTGAGTGAGGTTTGTTATTGAGTTGCTTTTCGAAGTTTACTTGGACATTTTCCTGAGAATATTCAATCCGAGAAAATCTTAGTGAGGGCGAAAGCACGAACTTGATTTCGCCGGTTGCTCGATCGTCATTGAATAGTCCGTATACCCCAGTCTCATTAACATGCACCAGATGATATTTCTTTCTATTGATGGTCTTGGTTCCGACTTTCTTTCCTTTCATCGAGTTCCATTTTTTCTCCGTGTAACTCCATTTCAAGAAGAGAAGTTTTTCGCCCCGAACATTGGACGCTTCAGGCACCAGTATGTCAATTCCGTCCTCAGCGAATTTTCCTTCGGGAAGAAATACGTCGAAGGCAGAATGGCATTCGAGTATTTGACCTTTGGAATTAACGGTGTTGAAATTGGCGGCGAGCTCTTCAAAATTCAAGTAGCGAACATCGGGAGCGTCTGAAGCATTTACTGCTAGCATTAAGCCAAACAGAAATAGGGTGGTGGTGATCTTTTTCATGGCTATTATTTGTTATTGAAGTAGGCGTTAACTTTCTTTCTGCTTTTGAAAATACTTAGAATATTTTTCTTTGAAACCTTCGTTTCTTCGATCCACTCTTTTCCATTGGCATCTTTGCAAACCGACCGGATAATATAGTTTTCAATGTCGCGAGGAGCCTTGAACTTTGCTTCACGCTGGTTGTCTGAGATGTCACCTTCTATGCGAATAAAAGGCTCGGTAGAAATGATTTCAACATACGTAAGAGCAACATTCTTTGGGGCAATCGCTACTACAGGCGTCACACTAGTAGACTTATTTTCGACAAGTGCATAGATTCCAGACTCCTCAAGAACAGCAGCATAGTAATATCCGCGAGCTCCTTTTGTCGGTTTTTTAGCGCTCACGACTTTCGTCCATTCTTTATTCATGTTATTCCACTGCAACAACATAAATTGTTTTTTTGCAAATTCAGACTGTTGCACAAGGGAGGCTGTAACAGGCCTTTGAGGCATTTTCCCTTCAGGGAAATCAATTTTCAATAATTCACGTATGATTATGATTTTATTTTCGAAGAAAGATGACACGTTGGAATTGTATAACTCTTCTTGGGACGAAAGTTTTTGAATAGACAGTTCACTGGCTAATTCAAGGTCGTTGTATCCGCAGGTAATTGAAATATCGTTTTTGTTTGTGAAAGTGCTATCTGGACGGATAATTTCAGCAACTACAGCGTGTGGAACAATTTCAACTGAAATTACAGGGGCTTTCTTTTTTCCCTCCTGCTCATAATTAAATGAGATGCGTTCGAAGTTTAAATGTTCTTCCTTGAAGTACTCTCTGAGTTCTTTCTCTCTCTTGTAAAACAACGCCTGCTTTTTTGCATCGGCATTTCTTGTTGGTTCTTGCAATGTGACTTTAATGCCTTTGGCTAAATAAAGTTCTTCGGCGTAAACAGATAGCGCGCGGCGTGTAGCTTCATTGAATTTCTCAGAGTCCTTTTCAAATTCAATGACAATAGTTGAATTTGCTTGAGCGGTGAGGAAGTAGCCAGCGCAAAATAAAACAGCAATTAATTTTTTCATAGCGATGGAGTTTTTGAGGTTCTTTATTCGAAACGAGATTTGTTTTTTAATAATTGCCTTTCAGCAAATTATTTTTTATTGTGTGACCCGCGATTTTTTTTGCAGATTTGTTTTATGAATATGAGTTATTGGGAAAGACAGTCGTTTTTAGAAACCTTTGATGTGATTGTTGTAGGTGGCGGTATAGCAGGACTTTCAACAGCAATTGAATTGAAGAATAAAAATATCGAATTAGAAATTGCGGTTTTAGAACGAAGTTGGTTGAGCGATGGAGCCAGTTCAAAGAACGCTGGATTTGCTTGCTTTGGAAGTATTTCTGAATTTGTAGACGACATGAAGGATATGACGTTTGATGAAGTCGTGAGCCTTGGAGTTAGAAGATTTAAAGGAATTGAAAAATTGGTAAAAAATTATTCTGAAGATGTTTTAAAGCTAGATTGGAACGGCGGTCATGAATTGTTTTTTGAAGAGGATAAAGAAAGTTTTATTCAGTGTTGCAAACTCGTAGAAAAATTTAATGATGCCTTTCATTTGAAAATTGGGTTGCGTCCATATACTGTCTCAACCCAATCAGAATTTCAAGGAATATTAAATTTAGTTGGTGTCATTTCGAATAAATATGAGGGCGGATTGAACACGGGAGCCATGCTTCGGGCTTTGGTTGACCGCGCTTTGAAAACAGGAGTTAAAGTTTTCAATGGAGTGGAAGTCAATGGTTTTCAAGCGAACGGAAACAAAATGCAGGTTGAGACATCAGTGGGAATCTGGAAGTCAAGACGATTGGCCTTTTGTATAAGTTCTTTTCACGCCCATTTGTTTGAAGAATTAGAAATGAAAACCAAGCGAAATCAAGTTATCGTTACAATGCCCATTCCCGATTTAAAATTAAACGGAACATTTCATCATCAAGAAGGATACAATTATTTTCGGAACATAGATGGGAGAATTTTAATGGGTGGCATGCGCCATATGTTCCCGAATACCGAATCTACTGACGTGCAAGGCAATACCGACGAAGTAATTGCTAGCTTATTGGATTTCGTTCAACAGAAAATACATACGACTTCAGCAGTAGAAATTGATTTAGCGTGGAGTGGTATTTTAGGTGTTGGACAAGATGAGCGTCCTGTCGTTACGGAAGCTCAAGAGAATGTTTTTGTAGGGGCGCGATTGGGTGGAATAGGGGTAGCAATTGGATCGCTCATTGGCGAGGAATTATCTACATTGATTCACTCTTCCCTTTCGAGATAAAGGATGAAATAGCATCTGCGCAACGCTCTCCGTCTATTGCAGCAGAAACAATTCCGCCGGCATAGCCAGCGCCCTCACCGCAGGGAAATAGATTTTTTATTTCAGGATGATTAAACAACTCTTTGTCGCGAGGAATCCTCACTGGCGAAGATGTGCGCGTTTCAGGTGCAAGCAGCAATGCATTGGGTCCCGCGAAATTTGGCATCTTCGTATTGAAATGTTGAAGCGCCCCGATTAAACATTCCGAAATAAACTTCGGGAATAAATCTCTCAGGTTTGTTGATGTTATGCCCGGACTGTAGGAAGTGTCTGGAAGTGTTGTGCTTTTCTTATTGTAGATAAAATCTGTCGCGCGTTGCGCGGGAGCGAATTGATTGGAACCTCCCAACTCATAGGCTTTCTTTTCAATGGCTTGTTGAAGATGCATTCCAGCAAGAGGCCCGCTGTAATTTAAATTTTCGAGGTCGCTCAATTTCACTTCAACCACAATACCTGAGTTAGCCCAGGGGTTGTTACGCTTGCTTGGCGACCATCCGTTCGTTACAATTTCTTCCTGCGAAGTGGCGCACGGTGCAACGATTCCTCCGGGACACATACAGAAGGAATACACCCCGCGATCGTTTACTTGTGTGACAATGGAATAACTAGCAGGAGGAAGAAATTCACCGCGATCGTCGCACTTGTATTGAAGTTTATCAATTGTTCGTTGGTCGTGTTCAATTCGAACACCTATGGCAAAAGGCTTTGCTTCAAGTGCAATGTTTTTCGCGTGAAGCAGTTCGAAGATATCCCGCGCGCTGTGTCCGGTTGCCAATAAAACAGAATCTGCTAGAAAGGAATTTCCTTTGGCTGTTTTGACTTCTTGAATAGAAGCGCTTCCCAAATTAAAATCAACCACTCTTTCTTCGAAATGAATTTCTCCACCATTGGCCAAAATGCTTTCACGCATGTTGGCAATAATTTGAGGAAGTTTATTTGTACCCACATGCGGATGACTTTCAGTTAAAATGTTTTCATTCGCTCCGAATTGAACCAGCGTTTCTAAGATGCGTACCACGCTTCCTTTTTTGGTGCTTCGCGTATATAGTTTGCCGTCGCTATAGGTTCCTGCCCCGCCTTCCCCGTAGCAATAATTAGAATCTTCGTGAACTATTCCGTTTCGTGTAATTTCAACGAGATCGCGTCTTCGTGCACGAACGTCTTTTCCGCGCTCCAGAATAATGGGCTTAATTCCCAATTCAAGCAGTCGCAGTGCCGCAAACAATCCAGCTGGACCCGCCCCTATAATGATCGCCGAGCCTTTTATTTCATGTTGAAACTGACGTTGATGAACAGCTGGGAATTCTTCATTCGCCGCAATGACCGAAATTCTAAGCAGGACAATTGCGTTGCGTTTCCGGGCGTCTATAGATTTTTTGTCGATGCGCCATTTAAATGAAAGAGGAGATAAATTCAAATTAATTTGAATTTTCTCCTCTAAATAATTGAAGTCGGCCGATTGGGCAGGACTTACTTGAAGTTCAATGGTGTTCATGCTGTTGGTCTATTCAACCAAAAAAGATGATTAAAAAATATTATTATGCTTTCACAGCTTTCGTAGTCTTAGCAACTTTAGCCTTTACAGAACCAGGCTTTCTTCCGCGCTTTTTCAAAACTTTTGGAGCCGCGGATACCGTCGTTGCAGTTGGTGTAACTGAAGCTGCCTCTTTTTTCGGACCGGTTTTCTTAGCACCCGGCTTGTTCTTAGAACCTTTTGGACGACCACGACCGTCTTTTGCAGAAGTCGATTTTGGACTTCCAGCTTTGCCTAAAATAGAGGCTATTCTAGCAGTTATTTTAACTTTGCGCCCTCTTCCAGTTTGAAGTGTAGCAATAATATTAGCTGCGTCTACAAGGGCATTAAGTTCTTTCTCACGACGAGCAATCTCTTGTTTAATTTCGTTTAACAGTTTCATAAAAATAAATTTGTATTTATAAATTTGCGCAAAAATATCGCGCTAATTTAATTTTAAATCCTAAGAGAATGTTAAAAAATGTGAAGAAAATTTAATCGTTGCCTCATTCGGATTACTTTAGCGGCTCAATATGAGTAACATGAAATTCAATAAAAAGAACATTTCGAAGGAAGAATTATTGGCATTGTACGAAGCAATTAAATTGCCTCGTTTAATCGAGGATAAGATGCTAAGCCAATTGCGTTTGGGAATGATATCGAAATGGTTTTCTTCATACGGACAAGAAGCGATTTCTGTGGGTGTTGGAATGGGTATGCAAGAAGATGAGTTTATTTTACCCATGCACAGAAACTTGGGAATTTTCACTTCCAGAAATTTAGATTTAAAACAATTGTTCCTCCAGTTTCAAGGAAAGAAAGACGGATTCACAAAAGGACGTGATCGTTCGTTTCACTTCGGAACAAAGAAGCATCACGTTGTTGGAATGATTTCTCACTTAGGCCCACAATTGGGCATTGCAGACGGAATTGCATTAGCCAATAAATTGGAAGGGTCTGAGAAAGCGACAATAGTATTCAGCGGCGACGGTGGTGCAAGCGAAGGGGATTTCCATGAAGCATTGAATGTGGCAACCGTGTGGGACCTGCCTGTTATATTCTGTATCGAAAACAATGCTTGGGGTTTGTCAACGCCAAGTCGCGAGCAATTTCGATGTAAGCAGTTTGTAGATAAAGCAATCGGATATGGAATGCCGAAAGAAGACGCTATTCAAATCGACGGAAACAATATTCTTGAAGTTTATTCAACGGTGAAAGAGATTGCCGAGAGTATTCGCAAGAATCCTCGACCTATTATTTTAGAGTGCATGACTTTCCGTGTTCGTGGACACGAAGAGGCGAGTGGAACGAAATATTATCCAGACGGAATGATAGACGAGTGGTCGAAGAAAGATCCCGTTGCGATGTATGAGCAGTTTTTATTGGAAGAGAAATTAATTACTCAAGCCGATGTGGAGGAAATGAATTTAAAGTTGAAAAATAAAATCAACACGAATTTAAAGGCGGCATACGCAGAACCAGATATCGAAGTGAATGAGGAGGAAGAATTTGAAGATTTGTTCGCACCATTTTCAAATGTTGAAATTCCTGCTTCTTCAACAAAGAAAAAAATGCGTTTCATAGATGCCATTCAAGACGGACTGCGCGAGAGCATGCGTAAACACGATCGATTGGTTCTCATGGGACAAGACATTGCGGAATACGGGGGAGTATTTAAAGTAACAGAAGGTTTTTTAGAAGAATTTGGAAAAGGCCGCGTTCGAAATACACCCTTGTGCGAATCGGCTATTGTGGGTGCAGGACTCGGATTAAGCATGAAAGGTCACAAGGCCATGGTGGAAATGCAATTCGCAGATTTTGTGACTTGCGGATTCAATCAGATTGTAAATAACTTGGCGAAGCTGCATTACCGTTGGGCGGAAAACGCAGACGTTGTCGTGCGCATGCCAACAGGCGGTGGCGCGGCAGCAGGACCGTTCCACAGCCAAAGTAACGAGGCTTGGTTCTTCCATACTCCAGGTTTAAAAATTGCTTATCCCGCTTTTCCTTCCGACGCGAAAGGATTGTTGTGTCAGTCGTTTGAAGATCCAAATCCTGTTTTATTTTTCGAACATAAAATGCTTTATAGAAGTATTGAAGAAGAGGTTCCAGAAGGATATTACACGCTTCCATTCGGAAAGGCACGTATAGTTTCAGCCGGAGAGAAATTAACATTGGTAACCTACGGTCTCGGCGTTCACTGGGGAATGGATGTGTTGAAGGAAGAAAAATATGCAGGCATTGAACTAATCGATTTGCGCACTCTTGCTCCTCTGGATTACGAAACAGTGATGACTTCGGTTAAGAAAACAGGACGCGTTGTTGTGTTGCATGAAGATTCTCTAACAGGCGGAATAGGCGGAGAGTTGGCTTCACGCATCACTGAAGAGTGCTTTGAATACCTTGACGCTCCTGTTACACGATGCGCAAGTTTAGATACTCCTATTCCATTCAATGCGGGATTGGAGGTCAATTTCATGGCTAACAATCGATTGAGAACAACATTGGACAAAGTTCTTTCGTATTAAGTTTTCCTACTCTAAATTTATCGTCAATGAAAAGGCGGTGGATTTTATTTCAAGTCGTACAAGTCTTTGTGCTTGCCCTTGTGACGAGTGCGTCAATGGCGCAGGTTTCGCTTGTTGCTGACTACACCGCTCATTACGGAATTGTTGGAGGAACAGATCTCACGGGTTATATCACCTACGACGTATATGTTGCTTTTCCGAATTCGAATTACAGATTAACTTCTATTGGTGGTGGCCTTCAGGCCGATCCAAACTTCACTGTTCAGCTTTCTTCCGACTGTGATTTCTTTCAACATGTAAATGGAAGTTATTTTTCACAAGGAATAAATTGTACCGATTACGCTGCAAGTCCTGCGTTGGAATGGGACAGTCGTTTTGCTCTTGGAAGCGAATGCAACAACACAAGCTCTTCCCTTTACAACGTTTCTTCTGAAATAAACGCCCTGAACAATTGGGACAATGGCAGTTCAACACTTTCGCTTTCGAACACATTGTTTTTCCGCATGCCGAATGATCCTTCGGTTTTATTGAGTAGTGGAAATAAAATTTTAGTTGGAAGGTTCACCACATGTGGAAACCTTTGTGTGAAAATGGGTGTTCAGTATTTTGAAAATTATTCCGGTGCAGGTTCGGCTTTTCAAACCGAAGTGGTTGAAGGATGTTTTAACAATCCATGTATCACGAATCCCTTCGCACAAACGGCAACTGTAACTCAATCTGGATGTACAACAGAATCTCAAGAAATTAATTTGAATGCTGGTGGAAATGTTCCTGTGAACTATGAATTATGGAATACTTCACTGAATGCGCTAGTCGCAACTTCAAATTCACTGGACGGGAGTTGTTCCTTCAACGCGCCAAGCGCAGGTTCGTTTGTCATTCATTCAAGCGATAACTTTGGTTGTCGAGATACAACGAATACTTTTTCAATTTTAGAATTTATTCCGCCGAGTGTTCAGTCGATTGGAAATAATCTCACGTGTTTTCAAGATGCTTCTGGAAGTATTGAAATTTCAGGTTCAGGCGGAACAGGTGCTTTAACAGAACTTTCCACAAACTCGATCCTTCCATTTACTTTAATGAATTTAGATGCGGGAATTTTGAATGTTCAAGTTATTGATGAAAACGGATGTTTGGCCTCGAGCAGCGTTCTGTTGGAAGAGCCGACTGCACTGCAAGCATTACTCACTCAACAAACAGATCTTATCTGCGCGACGCAGTGCACAGGTTCAATTTCGTATTCTTCAAACGGAGGAGTAGGGAATTATACCCTCGAACTTCTTTCGAACGGAGCTTCTGGATTGGCCTCTGGAAGTTTATCGAATTTATGCGGAGGAGCAGACACGCTTATTATTTCAGATGGAAACGGTTGTTCGTTTCAACTTCCATTCGAATTGAATTACCCTGACTCGCTTCAAATTTTAAGCACGATTACCGAACCTTTGTGTTACGAATATGAAGACGGCAGCGCGAACCTCGTTTTTTCAGGAGGAACGGGTTCTTTGCTCATAACCATCGGAAATGGAAATTTCGAAGTTCTTCCGCAATCGGTAGTTGAATATCAATTGGCGAATCTTGGAGTAGGAACAATTTCTATTCATGTTGAAGACGATGCGGGATGTTCAATCGATGAAGTCATTACCGTTGAATCTACATTTCCTTCCAACTTGAATTTAAATACCACATCAACGGAAGAGTCGTGCTTTAATAATTTGGACGGTACCGCTGAAGCTCTTCTTCAAGGTGGAAATGGACCTTTTAGTTTTTTATGGAATGACGCGCAAGCGCAGCAGACGCCTCTCGCAACTGGACTTGTTGGGAACAGAAATTACCGTGTCGAAGTAACCGATGTGAACAATTGTATTTATAAAAGAAGTGTTTTCGTTCCTCTAAAAGACGGATGTATTTTCATTGCGAATGCTATTACACCGAATGGAGATGGTTCGAATGACACTTGGGTAATTGGTGGATTGGAGGGATTTGCGGACGCTCGTGTTCAAGTGGTGAATAGATATGGACAAGTTGTTTTTGAATCGAATGGCTATTCGAATCCGTGGAGAGGAACATTAAACAACGAACCGCTTCCGCCAGCCGATTATTATTACGTGGTGAGTTATGACAAGAGCAAAGAACCCTTAACCGGAGTAGTATCCATCAAGTATGAATAACCTCAAGCTAGATATACTTGCGCAGCATCTTTCGAAGAATCTTACGAAGTATCTTGCCTTTGGCATCTTGCTTTGTGCATTTACATCTCAAGCACAACAATATCCTCGTCGCACATTATTCATGGTTAATCCTTACGCGGTGAACCCCGCAGCAGCGGGAGTGAACAGAGACATTCCGCTCTACACAACTTACCGCTCGCAGTGGAACGGAACAAATACGCATCCGAAGACTTTTTTCTTAACAGCGAACAAGCAACTACCAAACGGATTCGCAATTGGAAGTGTTTTGTTTCAAGATAAGACGGGTGCTTACTCAACCACGTCATTCGAATTTAGTGGAGCCTCACACATTGCGATCAATCGCAAGCAGTCACTTGCTTTTGGAATCAGCGGTATAGGGACACAATATGTTTTCGATTTGAGCAACGCTGTTGTGCAAGATCCGAATGATCTTGCCTTGGGCGGAGGAGTGAAGCAGTCTTCCTTTTCATTGAATGCGAATGCCGGAATGATGCTCTACGGGCAGAATTATTTTTTCGGGGTAAGCGTTCCGTACATGCTTCAACCTAAATTAAATTTTGGAAGTGGCAACATCAATGAGCGGGTGATTCGACATTACCAATTGATGGGCTCTTATGAGTTTAGCTTGACAAAAGATTTGGGACTTTCAACAAGCATCTTCTCCAGATTCACTGAGGTGACTCCTCTTCAAGTGGATTTGAACGCCATGCTGAATTACAATCGCGAATTGTGTTTCGGTTTAACTTATCGTCCGAAAGCTGCATGGGCTGCTATGTTCGGATGGAAGTTCGAAGGATACTCGCTGTGGTATTCGTATGAAATGAATGCAGGCGTGTCGAAAGCGCTTGGATTTAGCTCACATGAATTCACGTTGGGCTACACCATAAAAGCACCGCGCGGATTTCGTCAGAAAACATTGACGCAAAAACGCGGACTTTTAACGTTGTAGTTATTATATTCGTGGCTATGAAAAAAATAGCATTGTTCTTCTCTCTTATTTGCGCCATTCAAATGAATGCTCAAACTTGGCAGGTTGGAAATACCACACTTACTGAAAGTGACCTCGTAACAGGATTAAGCCTTCCTTGGGAAATGGTTTGGGGACCCGATGATTTTATCTGGTGTACCACCCGTGTAGGAAAGGTATTGCGCATTGATCCTTCAACCGGAACGTATACTTCAATCCTAGATAAAACTTATTTAATTCCATACAGTGGTGGAAGTGAGCCGGGAATGTTAGGTATGGCTTTGCATCCAGATTTTTTGAATACTCCGAAAGTTTATGTGGTGTATAATTACACCCAAGGGAACAATGTAAAAGAGCGTTTGTCTATGTTCGATTGGGACGGAA
>JBIKZA010000088.1:0-6255 GCA_044354975.1 Flavobacteriales bacterium | reverse complement strand
TCGAACATGTTCCACTTACTTCGTAGACAAGTGAAGACGGAATACCGCAAGCCGTTGGTTGTGTTTACACCGAAGAAATTATTGCGTTATCCGAAAGCAACATCGAAGATTGAAGACTTTGCGAAAGGCGGATTCCGCGAAGTGATTGACGATAACATTAAAGCGCGCAAGCAAACCAAAGTGGTTGCGTTGTGCTCCGGAAAAGTATATTACGAATTGTTGGAAGAGAAAGAGAAGCGCGGATTAGCCGACGAAATTTCGTTGGTGCGAATTGAGCAGCTTTATCCGCTTCCTGAAAAGCAAATTCGTGAATTGCTTGGAAAATACGGCAAGAAAGCGAAGTTGGTATGGTGTCAGGAAGAGCCCGAAAACATGGGTGCTTGGAGTTACATGATGCGATCGTTGCGCGACTTAAACTTAGACGTTGTAAGTTTGCCTGCATCTGCCTCTCCGGCAACGGGTTCGCCACGTGTGCATGAGATGCGAATGAATAAAATGATAACCACCTTGTTTGATAAGATTTCTAAAGCCTAAAAAACAGAAGTATGTCAGTAATTGAAATTAAAGTTCCCTCTCCAGGTGAGAGTATTAGCGAAGTTCAGAGTGCCAACTGGGTTGTAAAGTCGGGCGACTTCGTTCACAACGGACAAGTGATTGCGGAAATTGATTCCGACAAAGCTACGTTGGAGATGACTGCTGAAGCGTCTGGAGAAATTACCATTCTTGCTGAAGCGGGCGACACTGTAGCGGTTGGAGCAACGGCGGCAACCATTGACACCTCGAAGCAAGGCAATGCGCCTGCACCGGTTGCCGCACCGAAAGTGGAAGCGGCTCCAGTTGCTGCACCAGCCCCTGCGCCCGCTGCTGCGCCATCTCCTGGTCCAGCACCGAGTTATGCAGCGGGACATGCTGCGCCAGCTGCCGCCAAGATGATGGCAGAGAACAGTGTTACTGCTGCGCAAGTAAGCGGAACAGGTCCTGGTGGAAGAATTTTGAAAAGTGATGTAGCTGCTGCCATGTCAGCCGGATTCGATACAAGTGCTGTTCCTGCTAGAACAGGAGAAAGAACAGAACGTCGCGAAAAGATGACCATGCTTCGCAAGAAAGTAGCCGAGCGTTTGGTATCTGTGAAGAACAACACTGCCATGTTAACCACCTTCAACGAGGTGAACATGAAGCCTTCCATGGATCTTCGTGCGAAGTACAAAGAATTATTCAAAGAGAAACACGGTGTTGGTCTTGGCTTCATGAGCTTATTCACCAAAGCTGTTTGCGAAGCGCTTCAGCAGTTCCCTGCTGTGAATGCCCGCATAGACGGAACAGACATCGTTTACAACAGTTTTTGCGATGTTGGAATTGCAGTATCAACTCCGAAAGGATTGATGGTTCCAATTGTAAGAAATGCAGAAATGCTTTCGTTAGCAGACATTGAAAAAAGCATTGGCGGACTTGCAAAAAAGGCTCGTGACGGAAAAATTACGGTTGACGATATGCAAGGCGGAACCTTCACAATAACAAACGGAGGAGTCTTCGGATCTATGCTTTCAACTCCCATTATTAACCCTCCACAAAGCGCTATTCTGGGCATGCACAACATTGTTGAGCGTCCGATAGCAGAAAACGGACAAGTGGTTATTCGTCCAATCATGTACATCGCATTAAGCTACGATCACCGCATTATCGATGGAAAAGAAAGCGTTGGATTCTTGGTAAAACTGAAAGAGATGTTAGAGAATCCAGAGCGTATGTTGTTCGGAGGAAAAACCGCCGAAGAGGTGCTCTTGGGACTGTAATTACTTAGAACGATTTTAAATACTTGTTGAAAGGAGGCTTGCCTCCTTTCTTTTTGTTTGAAACTTTGAAGTTTCGTGCGAAAAAACACTTCGAAAAACTATGTTAATCCGTTGTTCCTTCTAACTTTGCGACGCCCTAAAATGGGCTCCTGCAAGAAATGGAAAAAACATCACACCTTTGGGAATATCTTCCCATCGTTTTCATGGCACTCGTTGCCGCTGGATTTGTTGTCACCACAATGTTGCTGACACACCTTCTTGGTCCGAAGAGAAAGACAAAAATTAAGAACGAAGCCTTCGAATGCGGAATTGAATCCGTTGGAAATGCGCGTACGCCTTTTTCGATCAAATATTTCCTTGTAGCAATTCTATTCGTTCTGTTCGACGTGGAGGTGATTTTCATGTACCCTTGGGCTGTGAACTTCAGAGAACTCGGAGTATTCGGATTGTGGGAAATGTTCACCTTCATGGGATTGATGGTTGTAGGCTTGCTCTACATCATTAAGAAGGGCGCATTAAACTGGGAGAAATAAAAACTTTTTAATACAAAAGAAATGAGTGTAAACATTGATCCAAGCCACAAGCCAGACGGTTTCGAAGGTGCTGGATTTTTCGCCACGTCGTTAGACAAAGCTGTAGGATTAGCTCGCGCTAATTCATTATGGCCTCTGCCTTTTGCAACTTCATGTTGCGGAATTGAATTCATGGCTACCATGGCTTCTCACTACGATCTTGCTCGCTTCGGTTCGGAGCGTTTGAGTTTCTCACCAAGACAAGCAGACTTACTTATGGTAATGGGAACCATCTCGAAAAAGATGGGACCAATCTTACGTCAAGTGTATGAGCAAATGGCTGAACCGAAATGGGTGTTGAGTATGGGCGCTTGCGCTTCTTCAGGTGGAATCTTCGATACCTACAGCGTGCTTCAAGGAATCGACAGAATCATTCCGGTTGACGTTTACATTCCTGGCTGTCCGCCAAGACCAGAACAAGTCTTAGACGGTATCTTGAAAATTCAAGAACTCGCGAAGAACGAAGGTCGCAGCCGCAGAACCTCTGAAGAATACAAAGCCCGCTTGGCACAATACGGAATTGAATAATGGCAGCCATGACCACCCAAGAACTTTACGATTTCGTTTTAGCGAATTCCGAAAATATCTCTTCAAGCATCGTTACGAGCTACGTAGACCGTGACTTCCCTTGCTTCGAAGTGAAAAAAGAAAACATCCTTGAAGTCATGAAGCACTTCAAAGAGTCGACCGAACTTTCATTCGGTTTTTTGACTACATGCTGCGCTATGCACTTCCCAGAACAAGGCGACAAAGAATTCGGAATGGTTTATCACTTGCACAATATGCAGGCGAACACACGTATTCGTGTGAAGACCTTCTTCCCGAAATCTGATTTGAAAATCTCTTCGCTTGTTTCTCTTTGGCCTTCGGCGAACTGGATGGAGCGTCAAGAATTCGATTTCTTCGGTGTACAATTTCAAGGGCACCCAGACCTTCGTAGAATCCTGAACATGGATGAAATGAACTACTTCCCGATGCGTAAAGAATACCCATTGGAAGACGCTGGACGCGACGATAAACAAGATAAATATTTTGGGCGATAATCCTATGAGTACAACTCCAATCATAAACCCAAACGATCCGGAAAAGGATTATTCAATCCTGAACCTAGGTCCTACACACCCTGCAACACACGGTATCTTTCAGAACGTCTTAACCATGGACGGAGAAATGATTGTGAAAGCAGAACCTACTGTTGGATACATTCACAGAGCTTTTGAGAAATTGGCCGAACACCGTCCGTATGCTCAAATCACTCCAATCACCGACCGTCTGAACTATTGCTCTTCCCCAATTAACAACATGGGATGGCACATGACTGTTGAGAAATTAATCAACTGCGAAGTTCCAAAGCGCGCGCAATACTTGCGTGTAATCATTATGGAGCTTTCGCGTATTGCCGATCACATTGTATGCGACACCGTTATTGCGGTTGACTCGGGTGCAATGACCGGATTCCTTTACCTCTTTCAGTGGAGAGAAAAGATTTATGAAATTTTTGAAGAAGTTTGCGGCGCGCGTTTAACAACGAACATTGGTCGCATTGGTGGAATGGAGAGAGACTTCAACGAAAAAGCTTGGGCGAGATTAACAGCGTTTCTGGAAGAGTTTCCGAAAGCATTGAAAGAGTTTGATGCACTTGTAACACGTAACAGAATTTTCGTTGACAGAACAGTTAACTGCGGTCCAATCACAGCTGAGCGCGCATTAGCATACGGATTCACAGGATCAAATCTTCGTGCAGCAGGTGTTGATTATGATGTTCGTGTTGCTGCACCATACAGCTCTTACGAAGACTTCGAATTTACTGTTCCTGTGGGAACAACCGGAGATACCTACGATCGCTACGCTGTGCGTATGGCAGAGATGTGGGAGAGTATGAGCATCATTCAACAAGCCATAGACAAACTTCCTTCAGGACCTATTCACGCGGATGTTCCTGAATTTTTCCTTCCTGCAAAAGAATTGGTTTACAGCAGCATGGAAGCGTTAATCTATCACTTCAAAATAGTGATGGGTGAAACCGATATTCCAATTGGTGAAGTGTACCATGCAGTGGAAGGCGGAAACGGAGAATTGGGATTCTACTTGGTAAGCGACGGTGGAAGAACGCCTTATCGCCTTCACTTCAGAAGACCTTGCTTTATATATTATCAAGCTTACCCAGAAATGATTGCTGGATCAATGCTAAGCGATGCTATTCTAACCATGTCTAGCATGAACGTTATTGCCGGAGAATTAGACGCATAAATTTTGGACGATATGTCAGAAAAAACAATTTTAAAATTCAGTGACGAGACAGCAGCAATCGCGAAAAAGATTGTTGCTCGTTATCCTGAAGGTCGACACAAGTCGGCATTGATTCCTTTGCTTCATTTGGCGCAAGCCGAGTTCGACGGATGGTTGAGTGTTCCTGCAATGGATTGCGTTGCTGAATTCCTTTCAATTCAACCGATAGAGGCATACGAAGTAGCTTCCTTCTACTCCATGTTCAATTTGAAGCCTGTTGGAAAATGTACGCTTGAAGTGTGCAGAACGAGCAGCTGTTGGTTGAGCGGTGCGGAAGACGTTGTTCGTCACATAGAAAAGAAACTCGGAATTAAAGAAGGACAAACCACTGCAGACGGAATGTTCACATTGAAAACCGTTGAATGTTTGGGTTCTTGTGGAACAGCGCCAATGCTTCAGTGCGGCGGTGACTACTACGAAAATCTAACGTTAGAAAAGACCGACAATTTGCTTGAAGCACTTCGTGCCGACGGAAAAGCGCGTGTGTACACGAACGATAATCCCGTTAACATAGACTAAGCCATGGGAAAGAAAATACTTTTAGCGAACGATCATATTGAAGGAATTCGTTTCCTTGATACCTATCGCAAACACGGCGGATATGCTTCTCTTGATAAAGCGTTGAAGTCTATGACGCCAGAGCAGATTGTTGAAGAAGTGAAAACTTCTGGTTTGCGTGGACGTGGTGGTGCAGGATTTCCAACAGGAATGAAATGGAGCTTCCTTGCTAAGCCAGAAGGTGTTCCAAGATACGTTGTGTGTAACGCCGACGAATCTGAGCCAGGAACGTTCAAAGACCGTTACCTCATGGAACGCATTCCTCACTTGTTAATAGAAGGAATGATTTTGTCGAGTTTCGCGCTCGGAGCAAAGACTTCATACATCTACATTCGTGGCGAGTATTTTTACGTTGCACGCATCGTGGAACAAGCCATTGAAGAAGCATACGCAGCTGGACTACTTGGAAAGAATATTTTAAACTCCGGATTCGATTTAGACTTGTATGTTCAAATCGGCGCAGGTGCATACATCTGTGGAGAAGAAACTGCATTGTTGGAATCTTTGGAAGGAAAAAGAGGAAATCCTCGCATCAAGCCTCCATTCCCAGCAATCGCGGGATTGTACGGTTGTCCAACCGTTGTAAACAATGTTGAAACCATTGCTGCCGTTGTTCCAATTGTGAACGACGGCGGAGCCGCATACGCAGCTATTGGAATTGGTAACAGCAAGGGAACTAAATTGATTTCAGCATCTGGACACATCAATAAGCCAGGCGTTTACGAAATTGAGTTGGGAGTTCCTGTTGAAGAGTTTATTTATTCAGATGAGTACTGCGGTGGAATTCGCAACGGAAAAAAATTGAAAGCGGTTGTTGCTGGTGGATCATCTGTTCCAATCCTTCCAACCGAATTAATCTTGAACACCGCTGCAGGTGAGCCGCGCCTAATGTCTTACGAAAGTCTTGGCGATGGTGGATTCGCAACTGGAACCATGTTGGGTTCAGGCGGATTCATTGTTATGGACGAAGACACTAGCATTGTAAAAAATCTATACACCTTCGCTCGTTTCTATCACCACGAAAGTTGCGGTCAGTGCAGCCC
>JBIKZA010000005.1:0-63794 GCA_044354975.1 Flavobacteriales bacterium | reverse complement strand
ATACGTAAAGATGGAAACCGACCACGTTGTTGGTTTGCCAGATTACATGGGCGGCGGCGGAGATCCGAGTCCTGTTACAGCTTACGGCGTTTACATGGGAATGAAGGCCAGTGTGAAAGAACAAACAGGTAGCGAATCACTTTCTGGAAAAACGATTGTCGTTCAAGGAGTGGGGCATGTCGGAGAATACCTAGTTGAATATTTGGTGAAAGAAAATGCCCATGTGATTATCACCGATATTGATCAAGACCGCGTGAATGAAGTGGTGAAGAAGCACGGCGTAAAAGCCATACTTCCATCAGAAGTTTATACAACCCCAATGGACATCTATAGCCCTTGCGCTATGGGAGCCACGGTCAGTAAGGAAACGCTAGAGCAATTGTCTTGCAGTATTATCTGCGGAGCAGCGAATAATCAGTTAGCTGTTGAAGCCGAAGATGGACAACGCGTTTTGGATAAAGGAATTTTATATGCTCCTGATTACCTAGTTAACGCCGGCGGAATCATCAATTGCTATTGGGAAATTGTAGGGTATAACCGCCAAGCTTCTCTGGCGCAAGCAGAGTTGATTTACGATACGACGCGCAGAATTTATTCAGCATCGAAAGAAAAAGGAATTCCGACATATTTGGCTGCTAATCAAATGGCAGAGCAACGCATTCAGTCGATTGCGAATATTAAAACGAGACATTGATCAGAGGGAAAGAATTATGCTAAACAGAAGACACATACGAATTAAAGTTTTACAAGTACTTTTCGCTTACTACAACGATGAAGAGCCGAACGCAGCTAGCTACGAAAAGATGTTGTTTGAAAGCGTTAATCGCTTTCGTGATTTGTACGTTGGCTTCATTCAGTTAATGGTGGAAATGCATTCGCTTTCAATTGAAAAAATTGAAGCAGGAATGAATAAAAAACTTCCCAGCCACGATGATCTTCATCCAAATACCAAATTCGCTGCAAATGCGGTGCTACGTATTTTATCGCACAGTAAGTCACTTGAAAAAGCCACAAAGGAAAACCACTTGAAGTGGACTGAAAATCGCGATTTGTTGAAGCAAATGTTCAAGGATATTCAAGATTGTCATGACTATCAAGAATACCTCAGCAGTGAACAACGAAGTTTCGAGCACGATAAGGAGATTGTGGTAAAATTGTTCAAACGTCATTTAGTGAATTTTGAATTGATGCATGACTATCTTGAAGAGCAAGGGATATTCTGGAACGACGACATAGATCTAACCGCAAGCATGGTTTTGCGCTCTCTGAAAGCTATAAAGGAATCAGATACAGATATTGAGTTTCTACCCTTGTGGAAGGAAGGCGATGAAGAAGAAGAGTTTTGTCGTCAGTTATTCCGCAAAACATTGTCAACAGGAGCAGACACCAAGGAAAGAGTCGCTTTGGTAACACCGAATTGGGAAACAGACCGCATTGCTATAATGGATTTGGTTTTGTTAAAAATGGCTATTGCAGAAGCAATATACTTTGAAAGCATTCCGACGAAAGTTACCATGAATGAATACATTGAACTGGCGAAATTTTACAGTACGCCAAAGTCCGCAACGTTCATTAACGGAGTCTTAGATACCCTAATGCCGAAGATGGTCGAGGAAGGGAAAATTAAGAAGGTAGGAAGAGGTTTGATCTAACTAAAAATGAAAACGCTCATTGCTATTTCAGGACCCACGGGTGTCGGTAAAACAGCTTTAGCCATTTCATTAGCGAATCATTTTCAAACAGAAATTATTTCCAGCGACTCACGACAATTTTACAAGGAAATGTCCATAGGTGTAGCTCGTCCTTCATCTGAAGAATTAGCTGCAGCACAGCACCATTTTGTTGCTTTTTTATCGGTGGAAGAAGAATACACGGCCGGAATGTTTTCACGTGAGGCAAGAGCGAAGATCCAAGAGTTGTTTCAAGAGAAAGAGTTAGTAGTAGTTGTTGGCGGAAGCATGCTATATATGGATGCTTTGCTCTACGGATTAGATGAATTGCCCGGAGATAAGGAAGTTCGAAATACCTTGAATGAAAGATGCGAAAAGGAGGGACTAGATGAACTTGTTAAGGAGTTGAAATTGAAAGATCCCGAATTCGCAGCGCAATCCGATTTAGAAAATGCACATCGCGTTATCCGTGCGCTCGAAGTAATTCAACTTACAGGAAAACCATTCTCAGAATTACGCACGCAGTCCAGCGAAGCAATTGATGCGAACATAGTTCATGTATTCTTATCAGGAGCGCGCGAATGGGTGTACGACCGAATAAACGTTCGGGTAGATAAAATGGTGGAAGAGGGGCTGTTTGAAGAAGTTCAAGGACTTCAGTCATTGAAGGAACTTCAAGCGTTAAACACGGTTGGTTACAAAGAAATTTTCAGACATTTTGAAGGTGACTGCTTGAAAGAAGAGGCTATTGTTGAGATCAAGAAAAACACCCGAAACTACGCAAAGAGACAAATGACCTGGTATCGGAATAAGTCGCATGTGCGAAAAATCGATGTTCAGAAAGGAGATGTTTCAGCAGAGATTATTTCTTTGGTTGAGAGTTAACGTCTTCGTATTCCGTTTCTTGAAACTTGTCCGTTTCTACTTTTTCACCTTTATATAAGTTTTCTAAAAGCTCGTCGAGTTGCTCGGCTCCTAACGATTTCGCAATAATCTTCATGTCTTTATCCATTAAGAAAACTTTAGGAGTGCTTGTCACGTCCCAAGTTGTGCGGTAATTCAAACTCTTAAGTGTTGTAACTCCGCTGTATATTAATTCTTGAGCTTTTTCCTGTTTCATAATTTCAGGAGTGTCACTTACGTTTATCCAATCGAGCTTGTACTCATTAATGAAATCTACCCATTTGTTGTTTTCGTAATCGTTTCCGATTGCGTAAACCACAAATCCTCTGTCTTTGTATTTGTGATACATTTCGAGTAAAAGAGGAATTTCCTTTTTACAATGTCCGCAAGAACTTTCCCAAACAACCATAAGCGTGTATTCTCCGCGCGATTTATACATGGAAACCCAATTCTTTTCAGAAGTGTCGGGAAGAATGATATCCGGCGCTTTTTCGCCACAGCGGCAATCACGTTTCTTGTCAGCGGCTTCCTTCATCTCTTTCAACTTATCTTCCTTCACCCAATTACATATTCCTTTCGAATAGTAATTGTCTATCATGAAAACGAAGAGTTCGTCCATACACATGATTTTCGAAGTTTCTCCGGTGTATGTTGCAAAGTGTGTTATGTACTTGAAGGACTCTTCGTTACCCGCGGTGGCACTAATTATTTTTTGAACTTCAGCACAAACAGTATCAGGTATTTGAGGAAGCGTTTTCGTTATGTAATCTTCAACAAGTTTGTGGAATGCGCCATCGCGAACCATACGAGGGTCTTTTAAGTCGCAACGATCCCAATAGTGATGACGGTACCAGTAGTACTGCCACTCTTGTTTCTTTTCTTCAGCAATATTTGATGGGGCACTTGGAATGTCTTCTTCCATTCCCATGCGTAAATATTTCCCGAAGAGGGAAGTGCTATTATTTTTAATGAGTTCTTTTTGGTAATTGATTACCTCGTTATTCAATTTTGTCAGCTCTTCAATGCAAGGCTTTTTATCTTCGTCTGTTTTCAGAGTATCGTTGATGCAATTATCAATGGGCATGCGCACGTTCCTTTTTCCATTGATGTATCGAATGTATTCAAAAAATAGTTTGTTCTCTTTGGATTGAACCACGTCAATTTTGCTTAGATCAGCATCTGCAGAACAGTTGATGATAATTTGTTCATCAGAGGCTATGAAATCGAAGTAGCGGGGACCTGGCATGACCAAAGCATATTTTCCGCACTCATTGAAAGGTTTACCTGAAAACTCATAGTTTCCTTTTTCATCGACATGACAAGTGTCGTTGTAGTACAATTTGTTTCCGTAATAGTTGGCGAGATAAATATCTACATTTTGAAGACCTTCAATTTTTCCTTTGATGGAATAAGGCAATTTAGCTTTTTTGGATTGAGCGTTCGTGCAAAGGCTTAAAGAAATAAGCAGGAAGAAGAAGATTTTCGCTTTCATAAGTTTAGTAACTCTCTAATAGACGTTCAAAGTTAAGTATACGTTGCTTTTTGCGATTGAATTCTTTCAAAAGATTTGAATTGCAATCAGGGTTTTCAACTATTGGTCCAAAAATAAAAAGGAGCCAACGAATTGGCTCCTTTCAAATAAAAAAAAGTTTTTTATTTCTTCATGAGACGATCCGTGAACTGAGCTGCGCCATTGTTCATGCGAATCAAATAGATTCCGTCGTTCAAATTAGACACGTCAAAACGTTTAACAGCGCTTTGAGTAATGCGATCTCTCATCACTACTTTGCCGGTTAGATCAATGATGCTGATTTCTCCACCAACAAAGCTCTCCGGAATTTCGATGCTGAAATTTGAATTAGTTGGGTTTGGATAAACAGACACCTTAGAGATCTTTTCAGAAGTCAAAGGCTTAACAGAAACGCCAGTAGATTCAATAACTTGAACATCATCTATGTAGTAGTTACCATTGGTATTTGAAGTGTTGGTGCCATAAAAATTAACTGCTGCAAGCGTGTTTGCCCCAGCAGCACCATTTGCATTGTTTAAGCTCCATTGCCATTCGTTTGCTGCAACACCATTCAAATAGATTCGCCCTAGGTCATTATCCATATCTGCGGTTATTTGAACATCGAACCAAGTGTCAGTTCCTACGGTTACTGCACCTCCTTGAGTTCCGCCTGTTGTCCATGTTGCAACCCCAGTTCCGTCAAAGAACACGTCACATGCCCATTGGTATGCGGTTGACGTTCCTGACCAAGTGTGCAGTGCATTGAAATATCCACCCGCACCTGCTGGTAGGTACATTTTGAACTTAATATCATATTTACCTGACGAAAAAGGTCCGATAGGCAAAACAATGTCGTTACTGGTACCGTTCACATTAGCACTGTTCGCTCCGCTGTTAGCAAAGTCAGAACTCACAGTTCCATCAGATGGAGCTGCCGAGCTCCAATATGCCCAAGAGACATTTTGAGCAACAAGACCGGAACCAGCTGTGTACGAATCGAAGTTGTCTTCAAACAAAACAGTTTGGGCTGAAGCAGATAAAACAGCTCCAAAGGCAAAAAGAGATAGTAATTTTTTCTTCATTTGTATAAGAATTTGTTAAAACGAATATAGTATTCTTTTTCTTTGTTTCAAAATCATGAAGACACATTTACGAAAAATGCGGACGAGCTTGTCAGAAAATGGGCAGGCGCAGTATTTTCTCCCTTTATATGAGAACTTGAATTTGAAGGGAGAAATTAATTTGAATGAACTAATCGGAAAGCAAATTCGTCTTTCATCAACAGGTGATATTCGATGTGTTCTGCATGGAGAAAAGTTGAACAAGACTTTCGGTGAGGGATTGTGTTGGAATGGTTTTCAAGATTCTTCAAATGCCTCACCGTGCATTATTCATCCTGAACTCTGTAAGGCTCATGATGGCATTGCTTTGCGCGGAGATATGGATTGGGAGCGCGACAATCACCTTATTCCGCACATAGTTTATCTTTCTTTTACTTCAGGGGTGAAAGTAGGCGTGACCTCAGAACGGAATTTACTTTCACGATGGATTGATCAAGGCGCGCGACAAGGCTTGGTCTTCGCTCGGGTTCCATATAGACAACTGGCTGGAGAATTTGAAGTCATGTTGAAAGAACACGTTGCAGATAAATCGAATTGGAGGGGTATGCTTCAGCCGATGCTTATGGAAAGTTCGAATCTACTTGCTGCGAAAGAAACTTTGCTTTTTGAAATCCCCGATGCCTTTCAAGATTTTATAGATGATGAAGACAAAGTTTGGAACATACAATTTCCTTGTGAGGATCGTCCAGTTAATCCAAAGGCATGGAAGCTAGCTCCGGAAAATGTCTATGAAGGGAAGTTGAAAGGAATAGTAGGGCAGTACTTGATTTTCGAAAATCAGCAAGTTTTGAACATTCGCTCTCATGCGGGGCATGAAGTTGAGTTAAATTTCATGGATTAAGACTTCATTAAAAAATGTAAGGTTTTTCTTGCTATTCTCAAAAATGCGTCTATCTTTGTTGGAGCTTACCGATTTGTTTCTTCTTGAAGTTCTTCGGAATTACAGTTTAAATAAGGAGTAAGCATTAATTAATTTTTTATTTTTTTTATGAACATTTTTGTTTCTGGACTGAATTACAGTCTAACGAGCGATGAGCTCCAAGCAATCTTCACACAATATGGTGAAGTAGCTTCTGCTAAAGTGATTACTGACCGTGATACCGGTCGTTCACGCGGTTTTGGTTTTGTTGAAATGTCAGATGACGCTGAAGCACGCAATGCAATTGATGCATTGGACCAAGCTGAAATGAAAGGTCGCAAGATCAACGTTAAAGAGGCTGAAGATCGTCCACGCACATCTACTAACCGTAGAGAAGGTGGATTTCGTCAAGGATATTGATTCAATACGCTTTTGACTTACTTTAAAAAGGGACTTCGGTCCCTTTTTTATTTTACATTCGCAGTATGAAACTGGAGTTGCTCGATTCATTCGGGGACATGAAGACACCGTTGTATGCGATTGCTGACGGCACGCACGCGGATTCTTTTTTCACAGCATCTGCAAACGGATTGGTTTCAGAATGGAACACGGAATACGGAGTGTCTTCTGAAATTCAAGTAAAGACAAAGGGTGCTGTATTCTCTTTGCTTTATGATGAAACCACTAAGTATTTATGGATTGGGTGCCAGCAGAACACAATTAGCGTTGTTGACATAGAACAAAAAAAGGAGATTAAAAATTACAACGTTCATCCCGGTGGTGTTTTCGATATAAAAATATTAGAGGATAAAGTTCTTAGTGCAGGCGCAGATGGGAACGTCATTGAATGGAACCGTCAAGACGCGAGCTATTCGCGAACAATTCCACTTTCTGATTCTAAAATCCGTCGGTTTGCTGTAAATACACATCAACCAGAATTGGCTTTCCCGTTTTCAAATGGAGAAATGGAAGTTGTTGATCCCGTGTTTTTTAATTCAATAGAAAAAAAGAAAGTCAATGATTTGGGAGTTGCTTCCTGTGCATTTCATCCGAAAAAAAGTGTGCTCTTGACCGGAGGCAGAGACGGAGAGATTCATCTGTGGGATACCAAAAAAAGATATTCCCCGGTATTGAATTTCACAGCACACAAAGCAAACGTCTATGCGATTGCCTTTCATCCGAATCGATATGTTTTTGTCACGGGAAGTCGAGATAAAGAAATAAAAGTATGGGATGCTGAAACGCTAGATTTTCTTTGTGGGGGAGGGCATACAAGAAGTGTGAACGCATTACATTTTCTTAAGAATGGTCTTTTGCTTTCAGCAAGTGATGATGGTACCATTCGTTTGTGGAAAATTCTTCGTTAAAAGTAAATAGGCTTCGTGTATATTTGACACTAAGTATTTCTTCCACATGAAAAATAATTTATTCGTTTTATTGGCAATTGCATGCGCAAGTTGCGGTGTATCTAAGAATCAAGACTACACCTCTGAGGCGAAGCAAATCGGCTACACTGAAACCAAAGTAGTTCGTCATCCGAGTTGGTCTAAAAACGCTACGATTTATGAAGTGAACGTTCGTCAGCATACCGCTGCAGGCACTTTCGCGGCTTTAGAAAAAGACCTTCCTCGCATCGATTCTTTGGGAGTTGATATTCTTTGGCTTATGCCCATTAACCCTATTGGACAGCTGAACAGAAAGGGAAGTTTGGGCAGTTATTACAGTGTGAAAAATTACACGGGAGTAAATCCAGAATTCGGAACAACAGAAGATTTCAAACGTCTGGTGAAAAAGGCACACGAGTTGGGCATGTATGTCATTCTCGATTGGGTTGCGAATCACACAGCTTGGGATCACCCATGGGTGCTTCAACATCCGGAGTGGTATACCCATGATGCGAACGGAAACATTGTTCCTCCTGTTCCAGATTGGTCTGACGTTGCAGATTTGAATTATGACAATCAGGAACTTCGGAAGGAAATGATTCGAGCAATGGAATATTGGGTGAGAGATTGTGATATTGATGGATACCGTTGTGACGTGGCGATGAATGTGCCGACAGAATTTTGGAATGATACGCGCGCTGCATTAGATGCAATTAAACCGGTCTTTATGCTAGCAGAGGCAGAACAGAAGGACCACCATCTGAAAGCCTTTGACATGTCTTACAGCTGGGAATTATTAAGCATAATGAACGCTGTAGCGAAGGGAGAGAAGTCTCTTTATGCCTTTGACGAATACATGGCGAAGTCGGATACAGCCTTTCAAAAGAGTGCTTACCGCATGGGTTTCACAACGAATCACGATGAGAATACTTGGAATGGAACGGGTGGTGAGCGATACGGAATGAAGCGAAAATTATTTGACGTTCTCTCTTTAACCCTTCAAGGAATGCCTTTAGTTTATACCTCACAAGAAGGTGGTGAAGTGGATGCAAAAGGAAACGCAAAGCGTTTGCGCTTCTTTGATAAAGACACAGCCTACTTCAACAATTACGTGAATAGCGATTTTTATAAGCGCTTACTGGCTGTGCATCACGATAATCCCGCTTTATGGAACGGTGAGTTTGGAGGAAGTTTCAAGAAGTTGAAAACTTCTAACGACGATTTGCTATACGCTTATGTCCGCACAAATGGCGATCGCCAGGTAGTTGTGCTATTAAATTTTTCTGATAAGCCTCAAGTGTTCAACTTCACCGATGAAGTTCCTGATGGCGATTTTAGAAGCATTTTCAATAGTGAAACATTCTCACTTTATTCAAGAAATCAGCGCGCCTTGGTTCCATACGGTTATCAAGTTTTTTCCAAATAGAACTGCCGCTCGGAATTATCTTTGTGCTCTAAAATTAGTTTATGGAAGAGCCCGAAGGGAAAGATATTTTCGAAACAACTGTTGAAATTCGATTTGCGGATATAGATGCTATGGGGCATGTTAACAATGCTGTGTACTTCAGTTATTTCGAGCAAGCGCGTATGGCGTATTTTAAAGAACGTGTTGCGCGCATTTGGGATTGGAATGAAGACGGAGTCATTGTTGCTCGAAATGAAATTGATTATATCTATCCCGTATTTCTAAATGACCGAATGAACATTCGGTTATGGGTTGATCATGTTGGTTCGAAAAGTTTTTCTGTGTGCTATCGGGTTGTTGTTGGTGAAAGATTGTGCGCTGTAGGAAAATCAGTCTTGGTATGTTTCAATCATAAAAACAAAGCCACGCAGTTACTTCCAGAAGCCTGGCGAACGGTATTTCTAGCGAATTGATATGGCAAAAGATAAGTTAAAACGCTGGGCCGAAAACAAGACGTTTCCGCATGTGTTCGAGCCGAATTTAATGCCCATTATTCGAGAGAATGCGACCTTCATGAAAGGACAGTGGCGAGAAGAATTCTATAAAAACGCCAATCCTTTAGTAGTTGAATTGGGCTGTGGGAAAGGCGAGTACGCGGTTGGACAGGCGCAGCGAAACTTAGATAAGAATTATTTAGGTATAGACGTCAAGGGGCATCGTTTCCACAAAGGAGCGAAAGATTCGCTTGAAATGGGGTTGACGAATGTGGCTTTTCTTCGCGCTAGAATAGAATTTATAGATGCCTTTTTCGATGACAATGAGTTGGATGAAATTTGGCTCACGTTTTCAGATCCGATGCCGAATGATCACGATGGGAATAGACGAATTACTTCCGGCTTTTATATGAAGCGTTATGAGCGCATGTTGAAGTCTGAAGGGTTGGTTCATATTAAGCACGATAATCCAGCGCTATATGAGCGAGCTTTGCGTGAAATTCCTTCTATGGGAGCAGAGATTCTTTTTCACGACGATAATATTTACGAATCGGGTTTTCTGAGTACTATAGACGAGAAGCTTAAAGATGTTTTAGAGATTAGAACATTCTACGAGCAAATGTGGTTGAAGGAAGGAAGAAAGATTAAATACATACAGGCACGAATGCCGAAAAAATAAAGACTATGAGTGTTTCAAAAGCAGCCATTTTAGAAGCGTTAAGGAATGTGCAAGAGCCTGATCTAAAAAAGGATATAGTCTCCCTAAATATGGTGAAGATTATTCGCGCAGAGGGAAATGAGATTGAATTGGAAGTGAAGGTGAGCAATCCTGCCATGCACGCCAAGCAGCGTATGCGCGAGGCTTGTGTTTTTGCAATACAACGTGTTTTGGGAAATGAGTTTGAAGTAAAAGTTCACGTGGAAGCCATTTCTGGTGAAGAACGAAGCGGCGAACTCAGGAGAATTCTTCCAGGAGTAAAACATATTATTGCTGTTGCAAGTGGAAAAGGTGGAGTAGGAAAGAGCACAGTTTCTTCCAATCTGGCTGCGGGACTTGCGGCGTTGGGTCATAAGGTAGGCTTGTTAGATGCAGATATTTATGGACCTTCAGTTCCAACAATGTTCGATGTGGTATTGGAAAAACCAAGACTTATTGAAGTGGATGGAAAGAAAGTCATGGCGCCTGTCGAGGCTCACGGAGTGAAGGTGTTGAGTATTGGATTTTTTACAGAAGGCGATCAAGCCGTTGTATGGCGCGGACCAATGGCCACGAAGGCATTGAATCAAATGATTACGGATGTTGAGTGGGGTGAGTTGGATTATATGATTGTTGACCTTCCTCCGGGAACAGGAGATGTTCATTTG
The DNA here is from genome assembly GCA_044354975.1 of Flavobacteriales bacterium. Lineage (GTDB taxonomy): Bacteria > Bacteroidota > Bacteroidia > Flavobacteriales_D > Sanyastnellaceae > CAIZGX01. Next base: position 53,082 of record JBIKZA010000005.1, on the reverse strand, counting down.
AGCATTGTACAGACATTGCCCATCTCTGCTGTTGTCGTGGTAAGCACACCTCAAGAAGTTGCGCTTGTAGATGCGCGCAAGGGAATTGCGATGTTCCAATTGCCGGCAGTTAATATTCCGGTTCTGGGATTAGTAGAAAACATGTCCTGGTTTACTCCAGCGGAATTGCCCGAGAATAAGTATTTTATTTTTGGTGAAGGAGGAACGAAGCGTTTAGCAGAAAGCCTGAGCCTCCCTGTTTTAGGCGAAATTCCATTGATTCAGAGCATTCGTGAAGCTGGTGACGTAGGAAGACCTTCGGTTCTTCAAGACAATACAACTGCAGCACGCTATTGGCAGTCGTTTTTAATTAACTTTGAAAAGGAATTGCGCTTGTTGCCATTCCGTAAACCTGCAACCCAAGAATAATATGTTACTAGATTCATTGTTTCAACGTGTGAACGAAGCGTTAAATTCCATTCGACCTTATTTAGAAGCGGACGGAGGCGGAATTGAGCTGAAGGAAGTGACTCCTGAAATGACTGTAATAGTTGAATTGACGGGTGCTTGCACAAGTTGTAACAAATCACACATGACGATGAAGGCAGGCGTTGAAGCAGCAATTAAATCTGCGGTTCCAGAAATTAAGTCTGTCGTTGCTCTTTCTCAAGAAATTGAAGAGCCCGCCAATGCGTTATAAATCGTAGTAATTCTTTCTCGTTTCTTTAACTTGCTCGTTTGTAAGATACTCGTCGTAAGACATGCGCTTATCAATTATTCCTTTTGGAGTAATTTCAATAATTCTATTCGCAACTGTTTCTGTAAACTCATGGTCATGCGAGGTAAATAGCGCATTGTGTTTCCAATCCTTCATAGCATTGTTGAATGCAGTAATAGATTCGAGGTCGAGGTGGTTCGTAGGCTCATCTAGCATCAGACAATTTCCATTTGCGAGCATCATACGCGAGACCATGCAACGTACTTTTTCTCCTCCAGAAAGTACAGTACATTTCTTTAGCACTTCTTCACCACTGAACAACATCTTTCCTAAGAAACCACGCACGTAGGTTTCGTCTTTATCTATCGAAAACTGACGCAACCAATCGATGAGATTGTCATCTGATTTGAAGAAGTCTTCGTTGTTATTTGGAAGGTAAGCAGTTGTAATTGTACTTCCCCAATCAACCGTTCCGGTGGTTGGCTCTTCCAGATTATTTATGATTTGAAAGAATGAAGTAATGGCGGAATGATCTTTTGAAAGAACAGCTACTTTATCGCCTTTTATTAAGGTGAATTCTACATTTTTAAACTGCACACTTCCATCGGGATTAACCTTTGAAAGATTTTCAACACGTAAAATTTGATCTCCGCAATCGCGCTCTGGTTTGAAAATAATACCTGGATATTTTCTAGTGCTCGGTTGAATGTTATCGATAACAAGTTTATCCAATAATTTTTTACGACTCGTTGCTTGTCTCGATTTAGAAGCGTTAGCACTGAAGCGTTCTACGAACTCTTGAAGTTCTTTGCGCTTGTCTTCTGTCTTTTTGTTTTGATCGCTTCTCTGACGCGCAGCCAATTGACTGCTCTCGTACCAGAACGAATAGTTTCCTGTGTAAAGTTGAATCTTACTGAAGTCGATGTCAACGATGTTGGTGCACACGGCGTCTAAAAAGTGACGGTCGTGAGATACAACGATTACTGTATTTTGAAAATCGGCTAAGAAGTTTTCCAACCAAGAAATGGTTTCAACATCTAAGTCATTCGTAGGCTCATCGAGCAACAATATTTCTGGATTGCCAAATAAAGCTTGAGCAAGCAATACACGTACTTTTTCTTTTCCGCTTAGGGTGTATACTAAGTCGTTATGCAAATGATCAGCAATACCCAAATTACTTAACAATTGAGCTGCATCGCTTTCAGCATTCCAACCATCCATTTCAGCAAAAATATTTTCCAACTCAGCGGCCTTCACGCCATCTGCATCAGAGAAATCTTCTTTCGCATAAATGGCATCTTTCGCTTGCATAACATCCATAAGCTTGCGGTTTCCCATAAGCACTGTTTGCAACACAGGAACTTCATCGAATTCGAAGTGATTTTGCTTTAGCACGCTCATTCGCACGCCAGCATCCATTACAACCTTGCCGGTCGTTGGATCTATTTCTCCTGAAAGTATTTTCAAGAAAGTAGATTTTCCAGCACCGTTAGCGCCAATGACACCGTAGCAATGTCCCGGTGTGAATTTTAGGTTTACTTCTTCGAATAATGCTCGTTTTCCAAAACGAAGCGAAAGGTTATTTACTGATAGCACGGCTGTGTAATTTTGGGGTGCAAAGATAGTCTTATTTTCGGAGTGTTATTTTTTTAGTTTTTTCGGTTTACAAGACATTTCGAATTCCAAAACGCCTCCTTGAACCAAATCTAAATGTGAAATTTGCAGGCCGATTTCTTGATTATTCCAACGCACGGATTGCACGTAAATGTTTTTCTCATTTAGCTTGGGAGCCTTGATATGCAAGGTTTTTCCGTTTTCTAAATGAAGAACTGCTTCGTTTACAAAGGGGGATCCGATTTCATAATAGACACTGCCTGGACAACTCGGGTAAATGCCTAGCGCGGAGAAAACATACCATGCAGACATCTGTCCAGCATCGTCGTTTCCACATAATCCATTCGTTTCGTTGGTATAGAATTTATTTGCAATGGCATGAACGCGCTCTTGCGTTTTCCAAGGAGAAGAAGTGCAGTTGTACAAATACGGAACGTGATGACTTGGCTCGTTACCGTGCACGTAATTCCCCATGATTCCCTCTCGCGTGATGTCTTCGTTTTTCTCGATGTATTTGTCATCGAGATGCATGGTGAAGAGCGAATCGAGGTGCGCTTCAAATTGTTTCTTTCCACCCATTAATTCAATCATGGTTGGAACGGCATGTGGAATGTAAAGACTGAAATTCCAAGAATTCCCTTCAATGAATCCTTGTCCGTGCGTGTCAAGCGCATCAAAAGGAATCTTCCATTCACCATTGCTTAGTTTCGGTTGTGTAAATCCAGTTTTCGAATTGAAGACGTTGCGATACGATTCAGAGCGCATGAAGTATTTCGCGTAACCCAATGTTACTTCCGATTTATTCGTGAGCGAAGAGAGCTGTGCAATGCACCAATCGTCGTAGGCGTATTCCAACGTTTTAGAAACAGATACTCCGGATTTGTCTTCGGGGACAAATCCTAATTCTTTGTATTCTTTTAGTCCTTCGAAATAATCGACGTTGGCCGTTTGGTCGCATGCTTTGTATGCCTCCTTCAAATTGAAATTTCCAACTTGTTTCACTGCAGCATCTGCAATGACAGACACAGCGTGATAACCGGTCATACACCAGTTTTCGTTGGCGTAATGACTCCACACGGGCAACATGTAATGTACACTTTGCTTCTGATGCACAAGCATGGAGTGAATCATATCATTGTTGCGAGTAGGCTGAATGAGATTGAATAAAGGATGCAACGCGCGATAAGTGTCCCACAGCGAAAAGACGGTGTAGTTTTCGAATCCTTCGGAGTTGTGAATGTTCTGGTCTAAGCCTTTGTAATTTCCATCTACATCTTCATAGAGAACAGGAGATAGGCAGGTGTGATAAAGCGCGGTGTAGAAAATGGTTTCTTTATTTTTATCTGGAATTTGAACCGTTACTTTTTCAAGTTCTTTTTCCCATTTGGCTTGGGTTTCTTTTTTCGTTTGTTCGAAATTCCAATTCGGAATTTCTGCGTTGAGATTTTTCAAAGCGCCTTCAGTGCTGGTGTTAGAAAGGGCCCATTTGATTTGAAGCGGACTGTCGCTTTGTTCGAATTCCAACAACATGCGAATTTCTTTTCCAGCAGCTTCAGGGAAGTTTTTTGATTGATTGAACTTGCGGTAGAAGCCTCTGTAGTCTTGTTCACTGAGATTCGCTGTGGAATATTCTTTTATTGGTTTTGAAAAAGCAGCAGCGAAATAAACCGTTCTTGTTTTTGCCCATCCGCTGGTTATGCGATAGCCCGTGATGAGTGAATCGTTTTCAACACGAATGAAAGACCAAACATTTTTCCCGTCGTAGTTGTAGATGTTGTAAGTGAAGTCGAGTACAACTTCCGGTGTTTCATTTTTAGGGAATGTGTATTGGTGAAAACCAACGCGATCGGAAGCCGTTAATTCGGCGAGAATGTTGTGGTCATCGAGCAGAACACTGTAAAAACCTGGAGATGCTTTTTCGTTTTTATGTTGAAAGGAAGATTGAAAGTTTTCTGCTTTTAAATCAACTTTTCCTGTTGTTGGCATGACTAAAAAATCGCCTAAATCAGAATGTCCAGTTCCCGAAAAATGTGTGTGCGAAAAACCTTGAATAACCGAATCTTGGTATTGATATCCGACGCAATAGTTATAGACCTCGCTGTTGTACTCTCCTTTTTCATTGAAGAAATTTGAGCGTTTCGTTTCTGGTGAAAGCTGCACCATTCCGAAAGGGGCCGTGGCACCGGGATAGGTGTGTCCCATTCTATTCGTGCCGATGAATACATTTACTTTTCCAATCAACTGTCCCGAACTATTTTGAACGAAGACCAGCAATGAAAGGAAAATAACCAAGCGTGTTTTTTCCATTCTATTTCAAGGAATAAGTGTGTCCAATATTTTTGAAAAAGAAAGTCCACTTATCGGTTTGTTCAGCAATGATTTGCTCTGTGCTTTTTCCAGCACCGTGTCCAGCGCTTGTTTCAATGCGAATAAGCGCAGGTCTTTCATTTGTTGTGTATTCTTGAAGTAGAGCTGCGAACTTAAAGCTGTGAGCCGGAACCACGCGATCGTCGTGATCTGCTGTCATGACCATGGTAGCAGGGTAGTTCGTGTTGGGTTTCAAATTGTGATAAGGCGAATAACCATAGAGATACTTGAACATTTGCTCAGATTCATCGGCGCTTCCGTATTCGGGAATCCATCCTTTTCCTACTGTGAAGTGGTGGTAGCGAAGCATGTCGAGCACGCCAACGGCAGGAAACGCCACCGCGAATTTTTCGGGATGTTGTGTCATGCAGGCGCCGACTAAAAGTCCGCCGTTTGAACCGCCTTCGATGCCTAATTTTTTTGTTGAAGTGTATTTGTTTTCGATCAAGTAATCGGCGCAAGCCAGGAAGTCATCGAAGACATTTTGCTTGTTGTAAAGCATTCCGCCTTTGTGCCAGTTCTCTCCGAATTCGCCGCCGCCGCGGAGGTTAGCCATAGCGAAAACTCCGCCTTGTTCAAGAAGAATCAATCGGGAAGAAGAGAATGAAGGTGTGAGTGAAATGTTGAATCCGCCGTAACCGTATAGCAATGTTGGGTTGTTTCCATCTAATGCAAGTCCTTTTTTATGCACGAGGAAGAGGGGGACTTGTGTTCCGTCTTTCGACGTGACTAAAACTTGTTTGCTTTCATAATCGTTCATGTTGAAATCGACCGAAGGTCTGTGATATTCACCGTAGGTTAAATCTTCCACGTTGAATGAATAGATGACGCCGGGGTATGTGAATGATGTGAATGTGAAGTAGCACGATTTATCTTGACGCTTGCCAGAGAATCCGCTAGCTGTGCCGGTCCCATCGGGAAGCGTTATTTTCTTGATATTCTTTCCTTCATAGTCACAGGCTTCAATTTCGGTGTTTGCCATGTTGAGGTAATGAAGGAATAATTTTCCACCGCAGGTGGAAACACCTTCCAACAAGCGCTTGTCTTCCGGAATAATTGTTTTCCAATTTTTCGGATTGGGATTCGCTGGATTCACCTTCACCAATCTGTAATTGGGTGCATCAACGTCTGTGTGTACGATGAGTTCTCCGTCGATAGCGACTTCGACCACAGAACTGTGATGACTTAAATCTGTGAACAAGGGAATGAAGTTCATTCCTCCATTTGCGATGTCCTTGAAATAAACAGCGTAGCCATCTGTTCCGGGTGCAGAAGTGATAAATAAGTAGCGCTTGTCTTCACTTAAACCTGCATTGTTGTAATAAGTTGGATTCGTTTTGTCTTCGTATACTAACTTGTCGGAATCTTGCGAGTTGCCTAAAATGTGATAGTAAACTGCGTGATTCATGTTATTTCCACTTAAAACTTCTCCTTCATCAGGCGCGGGATAGCGGCTGTAGAAGAAACCATTTCCGAACCAAGAAGCACCGCTGAACTTCACCCATTCAATGGGGGCTTCAACCTCCTCTCCAGTTTCAATATTGAAAATGTGAATGTTACTCCAGTCGCTGCCGGCCTTGCTAACTGCGACCGCCATGAGGGTATGGTCGTGGTTTGAATCGAGTAAACTGTATGTGGTAAGTCCTTTAGGATCTAATGCATTTGGATCAATGAACACACGTTCTGCGCCGCGCATTCCTTTCTTCACATAGCAAACGGCTTGTGGCTGAAGTCCGGTGTTCTTCCAGAAAAAATAATAATCGCCATGCTTATCAGGAGCACTTACTTTTTCAAAATTGAAAATGGAAGTATAGCGCTCTCGAATTTCCGAACGCATATTTTCACCTTTCAAATAATTTTCTGTGAGTGCCTGCTCATCCTTCACCCATTGAACGGTGCGTTCGCTGCCGTCGTCTTCAAGGCCGTAAAACGGGTCGTAAACTTTCGAACCGAAAAATCCGAAAGTGGTGTCTTGAATGTTTTTGTTTTGGGGTTGTTGAATTTGCATAACGGCGTTTTCTTGTTTGCACGCAACAAAAGATGTCATGCATGCGAGTATGAAATATTTTTTCATTTTATTCTTCAATGAAGTTTAGGTTTTTTCCAAATGTTTCAGGGAGATATGCTAAGGCAATTACTGCAATAGAAATGGTTACTCCGCCTATGATTAAGGCGCTATTAATGACTCCGAAACTGGGTTCAATGTATTTGAAAGTTAAGACTATTGGCACGGTAGATCCACGCACAAAGTTCGGAACGGTAGAAGCAACGGTAGAGCGAATGTTCGTCCCGAATTGCTCTGCTGCGTTTGATACAAACAACACCCAATAGCCAGTTGTGGCGCCAAGCAGAGCGGCCAATGCGTAGAACGTGTTTACTGAATGATGATGAACAAGAAGGAAGTACAAGCTTATGATTACTGTTGTTCCTAGATAGAAGAAGATAATTTTTTTCCTGCTTTTCATGAATTGGCTAATGAATCCTGAAATGAGGTCACCACCTGAAAGTCCGAGATAGCAAAAGATAATGCATGTGGTGGGATCGATTGTTCCATCGACCTCTAGCACTGTAGCGAATTTATCTGAGAACTTAATAAGCAGCCCCACACAAAACCAAACGGGCAGTCCAATGGCAATGCATGAAAGATATCGAAGTAGGCGGTCTTTCGTTTTGAATAGCATGAAGAAATTCCCCCGTTGAACCTTTTGTTTTTCCACCTGGTCGAACATTTCGCTTTCAAAGGTTTGAAAACGCATGAACAAAAGAACAAGACCGAGACAACCGCCTATGATGTAGGACATCTGCCACGATTCAAGTCCGAGCATGGTGAAGTGAAGCTTATGAATACCGACCGCCGCAACCGCTCCAAGAGCACCCATGGTTACAATAATCATGGTGCCTATGCCTCGTTTTTCTTTCGACATGGATTCATTGATGAGTGTCACAGCAGCGCCAAGCTCCCCGGCAAGTCCAATTCCAGTGATGAATCGAATAATAGAATAGGCTTCAACATTTGTAACAAAAGCATTAGCGATGTTTGCGAGAGAGTATATTAAGATGGAGCCAAAGAGAATCTTTTTCCTTCCGCGTTTATCGCCTAGAATTCCCCAGATGAGTCCGCCTAAAATAATACCTGACATCTGCCATAGGAAGAGGCTGTAGTCGTAGGTTTTAATGAGGTTCTCATCGTTGATGCCTATTCCTCTTAAGCTTTCTTTGCTGACAATATTGAAGAGCTGAAGGTCGTAGATGTCTACGAAATATCCAAGGGACGCCACCAAAATGGTAAGGCTTAATTTTTTATCGAATGACTTTGGCATGAATGCAAGACTTATTTGTCTTGCAAGATAGTATTGGAATGATTACGAAGTAATCTTTGGTCCTCTAAAGGGAAGAAGAATTTTTCATTCCATCCTTGGCTAGTCCACTCCATCATGGAAACCGTTTCAATGGTCCAAGATTGTTCTAATTGGAGTGCAAGTGCTTTAGATTTTGCTTCTTCGAAACTCTCGATATTCCAATTGCCTCTGGCAATTGCTACTTCAGCTTTTGGGAACTCAAACGCTACGGGCGAATGGTCGAAATTATTCCACTCCAACAAAACATTTATTATTTTCCCTGATAACTCAACAAGTTCATCAGATGCTTGAGGTTGAATAGAAATTTGCTTGAATAGCGGATTGAAGACAATGTTTTTGAGAGTGATGGTAAAACTAGGTAAGTTGTATAACGATTTTTGCAAGGCGTTTCCCAATTCAAAAATCCCGTCTTCATCGGTGTTAAACTGAAAAGACAAGGGAAGATATACGGGTTTGACTATGGCTTCAAGATTTCGGGGCGCAAGGAGATTCCCTTGAATTGCGCGTGTTTTCAGTTCCTCAGGAAGACTGGGCTTAATTGCTATGAAGTAAAAATTGCTTTGAGCCATTGTCACTCAAAATTACAACCAAATAATTGCACATACAATAAAAACAATGATTATAACGAAATAATACCAGACGTCTACGAACCAAGGAAAATACTCAGAGTAGAACTCTTTGAATTTTGATTTCATCAATTAAAAACGAAAAGATAAACGCTAACAATTGAGAGTGTGAATAAAACCCATTTTTTAGTGCGAACATCCATAATGCTTGTGGTTAAGTGTTTTTCAAAAGGAATGAATTCTTTGCAACCATGAACATTGAAGTTGCATGGTTTTCAACGCTGAGTTGTTAATTACGCTGAAGGAATGCTTTGACTGCTTAACTTTGTTCAAGTGAGAACAGCATTTCAATACAAATTAGTTTCGTGGGCATTTGTACCATTGGTTGCATTCCTATTGGGTGGATGTTCCACTTACAAGTCTCAGCTGCAAGATGCTAAGCATTACGAAGAGGCGAGAATGTACTCAAAGGCCTTAAGCATATACTCGGAATTGTTAGTGCGAAAGGAAACGAAAGAGGCGCTCATTGGTAAAAAGCGTGCGGTTGAAGCTGTAATTCGTGAAAATTACGACGGTCCTATTCGAATGCTTTGCATGCAGGAAAAAATTCGTGAAGCAGATCAGTTGTATTCCGAGCTTATTTCATTCGTAGAAAATAATAAGACATTGGATGTGAAAGAACCGGTTGGATTGAAAGATTTCATTCTTCAATCCAAACATTCATATTGTGAATCGATTTACAAAGAAGCAGAAGCTGATGTGCTCGCATTTAAGTACGATTTAGCCAAGGAAAAGCTCAATACCATTCGAAGTTTTTTTAGCGATTTCCCGAATCTTGAATATCTCGAAACTTTATGTGAATTATATCCCAATTATTATTTGGCTAGCAAATCAATAGAGGAAGGTCGACTTCGCGATGCGTTTAAAGCTTTGAAAAAGATTGAAGCAGTGGATCCGTCTTTCAGAGATTCAAAACAATTACTAGAAACTTGTTTGAAAGCTGGACGCATAACAGTAGCATATGTTTCTGTGGATCGAGAAAATGTAAATAATGAAATTGAGAAAGAGATGGGAGCGCACGTGGTGCAGTCCCTTTTGGAAAATAAAGATCCGTTTTTAGTTCTATTAGATCGCGATTACACATCGAGGTTGTTAGAGGAGCAAAAGTTGGGGATGTCTGGATTGTACGATGAAAAGTCTTTAATCCAAGCGGGAAAATTAGTAGGCGCCCAATACATTCTATTGGGTGAAATAATAGAATATTCGGCAGATCAGAAATTGAATGATTACGGATTTAAAAAAGGGTATTTAGGGAAGACAATTAACGACACGAAGGTGAAGTATCGTCAATGGAACAAGAAGTTTTCGCTTCAAATGAAATACCGAATAAGTATGGTTGATGCTGAAACAGGAGAAACGCTATTCAATTCCGTTTATCCATTGAATAAAGTGAATGAAATTGATTGGGCGGAATACAACGGTGATTATAAATTGATCTATCCGGGAAGTTGGAATTGGGAACTTATTCGCACTGGGGAGGACCGTGTAGACATAACGAAATATGCCGATCTTCAAAAGCTGTTCAGGCAAAAGCCTGTGGGTAATGAGTTGAATCAAATAAGAACAGATTTCCTTATTGAAATGTCTAGTGCTGTTAAAAAAGGAGTGGAAGTGAAAATTGTTGAAGCGACCCCTTAGGCTGACAATAGCTCGTGAATTTTTAGTATTTCCGGAAGTACCCGATCATTGTAATTGTTCGAAACCGCAAAAATTTTATTTGAAGGGAAAGACTCGTTCCGAGGTTGAAGAGCATCACGCTTATAGAATTCTTCCTCAGTTAATCTACTTCGCTTAATGACACGGTTCTTTCGTATTTCTTTATCTGCAATTACTTCAATTAACCAATCGCAATTTTCTTGTTGAAAGGAATTGGCTAAGGCGGCTTCACGAATCACGTATTTCGAGGTTTGATCGGCTTTCCAGCGAATGAACTTACTTCGAACATAAGTGTGAATGAGTGATTCAAGACGAAGTCTTTTTTCTTCGTCCGAAAAAATAACAGCTGCGATTTCAGATTTCCAAGTGCCTTTCGAGAAGTCTAAATAGATATTTTCCACAGGACCTTCCTTCGGACCTTTCGAAGAACCTAGAATTTCTCTAACTTCAATTTGAATGGATGGAATGGTGTATGCTTTTTTGGCTTCGTCATCGGAATTGAATACGGGAATTCCTAACGCAGTGAAGGCCCGTGCGATGGTAGATTTCCCCGATCCAATATTTCCAGTTATTCCAACGACTTGCATAGAAAAAATAATTCAAGCTAACAAAACGAAATGTATCTTTGCAGCATGTCAAAAGTAAACGAAGTTCTTATTGCACCGTCGGTTTTATCGGCCGATTTTGCAAATCTTCAGCGCGATATTGAGATGATCAATGATTCTGCTGCAGATTGGTTTCATGTAGATGTAATGGATGGTGTGTTTGTTCCGAATATTTCATTCGGAATGCCAGTCATTAAAGCATTGAAAAAACACGCGAAGAAGCCTTTGGATGTGCATTTGATGATTGTTCAACCTGAGAAATACATTGCAGATTTCAAAGCAGTTGGTGCTGATATTCTTACTGTACATGCTGAGGCATGCACGCACTTGCATAGAACAATTCAAGCCATTAAGGCTGAAGGTATGAAGGCAGGTGTAGCGTTGAATCCGCACACTCCTCTAAGTGCAATTGAAGAAGTTTTAGAAGATGTTGATTTGATTTTGATCATGTCTGTTAACCCTGGTTTTGGTGGGCAACAGTTTATAGAGAACACCTATTCAAAGCTAGAACGTTTGAAAGTGATGTTGGCTAATGTGAAGAATAAACCAGCCATTGAAGTAGATGGGGGAGTGAATGGGGTGAATGCCCCAAAGCTAATGGCAGCCGGAGCCACGGCATTAGTGGCAGGAAATTTTGTGTTTTCAAGTTCTAACCCAACAATAACAATTCAAGAATTAAAAATGTCTGTCAATGGCTAAGAAAAATAGTGGTGTTAATTTGTTCAAGTTCCGTGTAATTATGGATACGGAACAAGATGTGTTTCGAGATATTGAAATTGAAACAGAATCAAATTTCGATACGTTGCACAAGTCGGTTTTAGACGCTTTCGATTTTGAACAAGGTGAAATGGCGAGCTTTTATTTGAGTGATGAAGAGTGGAGTAAGGGCCTAGAGATTTCGTTAATGGATATGGGAGGCGTAGATGAAGATTCTCTCTCCATGTCGACTACGATACTTTCTGACATGGTTATGAAGCCAGGAGATAAAATTTTATATGTGTATGATTTTATGCGCATGTGGATTTTTTATATTGAATTAGTGGAGGTGAAGAAAGATAAACCGAGTACTATTTATCCGCGTGTGGCGCTTGCTTTTGGTGATTCGCCTTCTCAGGATAGCAAAGAGTTTCATGACATGTTCGAAGCGGATATAGTAGGAGGAGCAGTTCCTACAGGAACGGAAGATGCCGAGGATGAAGAAGATGAGTTTGGCGAGGATGATTCGGTTTTTGATGAAGATGAATTCGATGGGTCCTATACCTATGACAATGAATAAATATTTGGTGTTTGCTTTATTTATTTTGTTTGCTTCATGCGAAAACAAGGAGCGCAAGGTAACTTCCGATTTGTTGAATTTCCCTTCTGCAGAGAATGGAGAAACGCATGGTGATTTACCGGAGATTTCATTTGAAGAGTCTGAGTTTAACTTTGGGAAAGTTGCGGTAGGAGAGAAGATTGTTCATTCTTATTCATTCGTGAATAAGGGGAAAGCAGATCTTCAAATAGCCCAAGTAACGCCAAGCTGTGGTTGTACCACCTTGAAAGATTGGCCGAAAGATCCAATTGCTCCGGGACAATCGGGGGTCATTACTGTTGAATTTAATAGCGCTGGATTTTCCGGAAATATTGAAAAGATCATTCAAGTAGCAACGAATGGGATACCTCGTGATTTTTATTTGAAATTGAAAGGGGAGGTGTCTGGACAAGCTTTGGAAGCCACTAAATCAGGAGTGGAAATGGATCGGTTGAAGTAGTTTATTTCAGCAACAATAATTGAGTACATTTGCAACCTAAAATAGAAAACAAAATGATTTTATTACAAGCACAAGAGCCAAGTATGATGCCCATGTTATTAATGATGGGAGGAATGTTCGTTATTATGTATTTTTTCATGATTCGTCCGCAAATGAAAAAAGCGAAAGAAGCGAAAAAGTTTCAAGACGGAGTTGGCGTTGGTGACAAGATTGTTACTGTTGGAGGAATTCACGGTAAAGTTGTTGAAGTAGACGAAACGACAGTGGTAATTGGTTTAGACCAAGGGCGAATGCGCATTGAGAAGGCTGCTTTGAGTGTAGATAGAACAGTTATTGAAGGTCAGCAGAAATAAGAAACAAAAAAGCATTAAAAAGGCCGCATTCGCGGCCTTTTTTGTTGTCTTATCTACAAGTTAGTACTTCTTTTTCTTAGCACCACCTTCTTTGAATTTCCATCCGCCAGCGCGACCGCTTGAACTTCCAGCTGAACTCCCAGCTGAACTTCTTTCTCCGCTAGAACGTCTTTCACCACCTGCAGAACTACGCTCTGAAGTGCTTCTGTCCGATCCGCCAGTGCGAGGTCCACGATCACGGTTGTAACCGCCACCTGAACTTCTTTCTCCACCGCCTGAACTTCTTTCACTACTTCCACGGTTTTCATATCCGCCGCTGTAGCTCTTGTTGCCACGCATGCGAACGCGTCCGATACCCGCTTCTTGATTTCCACGTGATTCAACACGAATAGAACGTCCACGGTATTTAACACCAGCGTTGAATACTTCCAAAACTTTGTCGTAAGACGCTGTGCGTACCTCGAACAAAGAGAATGTGTCTTTCAAATCAGACCATGGAATCTCTTGTTCGCTTACTCCGGTTGCTTCAGCAATGTATGTCTTCAGCGTATTGAAAGTGAATTGATCTTTCTTTCCAACGTTAATGTACATCTTCACAACTCCAGGAGTTGCTCCACGAGCATCGCCACGAGAAGCATCGACATTCAAGTCTGGTGCGTTCTTGTAATACTCTAAGAAACGGTTGAATTCAGTAGAAATGAAATGCTGAATCACGTCCTCTTTTGTAAAACTTTCAAAAGATTCGTACACAGCTGGTAAATATTTGCCAATACTACCTTGATTAACTTCTGTTTCTTTAACGCGATTTACCAAGTGAAGCAATTGCTTCTCACAAACATCTGCAGGCGTAGGAAGTGATCCTTTTGTAAATGTTGTTTGAATAATTTTCTCCAATTGCTTAATTCTGAAGTTTTCCTTCATGTTAATTAAAACAATGCTAATTCCTTTCTTTCCAGCACGAGCCGTACGTCCACTTCTGTGTGTGTAGTTCTCAATCTCGTCAGGAAGGTTATATTGAATAACGTGTGTAACATCGTTCACATCAATTCCGCGCGCAGCAACGTCTGTCGCTACAAGCATTTGAAGTGTGCGGTTACGGTAACGCTTCATTACATTGTCACGTTGTGCTTGAGACAAGTCACCGTGAATAGAATCTGCATTGTAACCATCTTTGATCAATGCCTCAGAAACAGATTGTGTTTCAGCTTTTGTTCTACAGAAAACAATTGCGAAGATGTCAGGATTGAAATCGGCAAGACGCTTCAACGCTAAATACTTATCGCGTTGGTGTGTTACATAATAAACGTGTTCGATGTTTTCATTACCTGAGTTTTTACTTCCAACTGTAATTTCTACTGGGTTGGTCATGTAGTTGCGAGCAATGCGCGAAACCTCAGCAGGCATAGTAGCCGAGAACAACCAAGTGTGTTTAGTCTCTGGAGTCTCAGACAAAATAGCATCTAAATCTTCTTTGAATCCCATGTGAAGCATTTCATCTGCTTCGTCTAGAATTACAAAATCAACAGCACTTAAATCAATAACACCGCGCTCAATTAAATCTAAAGTTCTACCTGGGGTACCTACTAAGATTTGTGCGCCGCGTTTGATCTCGCGAATTTGAGTTTCAATGCTTGCTCCACCGTATACAGGAACTACGTTCGCTCCGGTTGTGTGTGCAGAATAGCGTTGAATGTCTTTCGCAATTTGAACACACAACTCGCGGGTTGGTGCCAATATGAAAGCTTGCGTTTTCTTGTTTTGAAAGTCAAGAAGCTCTAACAATGGAAGTCCGAACGCTGCGGTCTTTCCTGTTCCCGTCTGCGCTAGTGCAACAACGTCTGTTGTGCCTGTAAGCATGTGCGGAATAGCTTGTTCTTGAATTGGTGTTGGGGTCTCAAACCCCATTTCAGCGATAGCTGAAACTGTGGTCTTCGATAGACCAAGTTCTTGAAATGTTGTCATATATTTTATTTAGTCGCCCGATGTCGGATTGAATTCGACGACCGTATTCCCTGAGCTAAATTCTGTTTACGCCAACAGAAAAAGGAAATGTGATAGTTAAACCCGCCCCTTAAAGGCGGTGCAAATATACTACTTTTATTAACAATTGTGCATAAAAAAGTAAAGGCGCTGATTGTCAGCGCCTTGCGTGTTAGTAAAATGGGGATTACTCGCCTTCAGTAACTTCTGCTTCTTGTACTTCTGCGCCAAACATAAATAAAGCAGCAGCGAAATTACACTCAATCTCGTACAATTCAACCATAATGGAATTGTACATTTCAGGTGTGTCTAACTCTGTATTATCGTACTTCATTTCCATTTTGGAAATGCAACGCAGAAACTGACCGTTATCGTCACTCATGCTTTGCATCCATTGCATGTCTTTCGCAGCTTTCTCTGGATTGTTCGTAACGAATGTGATCATTGCAGTGTTGAATTCATCTTCTGTTTCTGCAATTAACTTGAAATTTATTATCTCACGAAATTCAGGGCTGACATTGTTTTCTACGATGTGAGAGCATTCACAGATATCAATCGCTGCGCGACGCTCAAGTGATTGCCCGAATGCGTTGTTGTTCGCGATAAAGGCTATCGCTAGGGTTAATGTGAAGATTAGTTTTTTCATTATTCAGCGTTTTGTGTTTCAGTTTCGCCTTTGATTCGCTTCAATGCGAGTTCTTTGGCGAAGTCAATAAATACTTTGTATGCTTGAGTAAAGGTAAAGCGGTCTTCGAATGTTTTGAAAATAATATTTCTTCGCGCCATTCCATTTAGCAACGTTCTTCTACTTTCATTATCACGCAAAGTCTTGTTACTTTCAATTAAATCTACGAAGGAACTATTTAGAAAATAGTTGTCGATTTCTTCGAAAGTAAATTCATTGAAGTCGAAAGACTCAATGAAATTGCGGCCGTCGCGATCTAATTCATAGCTTAGAATAGCTATAAAAATGCTTACATCGCGAGAGAAGTTTTCCTGCGTGTCTTTACTTAACAAATAACAGAACTCGGGCTTCATGATTAATTCAAGGTCGAAGGACACTTTGAAAAACTCGGTGTAAAACGATTCGTTTTCTTTCAAGCTATTGAAATGCTCTTCGTTGTTCAACAAGAACTTACCACTCATGAGTTCTTCAACAATTTGTCTATGGTGCGCGGGATATACCATGTTATAATTTTATTGCGGGTTCAATTTTTAATTTAGGCACGTTGAGTATTGATGTTGTAGTCTCAATGGAAACGCGTTCACTTTTCTTTGAATAATCAATTTGTAATTCTTCGTCGAATAACAATCCGGTTACAGCAAAGAACTTATCAGTTTCAATTTGATCGAAATCTTTTTTCAATGCTTTGAAGCACCAGCCGAAGAAGTCGTTCACAGGCATGCTAGCTGCAAGTTTCTCTTTGAATAAGGTTCTGTCGAAAATCCAACGATCGAAATCGGCTTCAGAGTTTTCTACAATAACGGGTGCTTCAATTTGAAACTGCTCGAAGAATTCACGCACTTTGAAGTACATGTCTTTCGCGTAAACCATCGTTCGAGTTCCTTTCAGCAATGGTGGTGTCTCTACTTTATACGGATTCCGTAAGAACTCGATAAAACCAGTTAGAATCAAAGATTCCGTGCGGATGCGTTCAAGAAGTGGAATCAATTCATTGGTTAGAATCTTCGATTGCTTTAACAAGTCTTGGTTGGTTTGAATGAGCTGCGTGTAAAGTTTTTCATATTCACTTCGCGTAGTCTCGTCGGAATAATCGAGTCGCTTGCGGTTCGCGTATTCGCAGACTTCAACCAATTTACTGGTTACCGATTCGCTGTGATTCACATCGAGAATTCGGTTCAAAGGAAGAATGTAGTATTCAATCCAGAAGGAAGCTTTGTGAACTTTTTCACGGTATTGAACGCGATCAATGTTCGATTTCAAATCACGCGTTTCAGCCAATAATCGGAAGGCGTTTCGTTCAACCAAATCAACGAATTCACGCACTTGACCGGAAAGATTTTTAATTCTCTCTTGAAGAATGTCGCGGTCGGAATGTTCGCTTTTGCGAATTTTCATGAACAATTCAGAAATGGCTCCTTTGTATTTTTCAATGGTTTCTGGAAGAAGCGGTTTGAATTCAAACAACAAAAATTCCATCAACTTGAAATACACATCGCGCATTTCGAAATCACTTCCTATCGAGCGAACAACACGGTATTCACGCAAACGACTTTTCATTTGCGCACCATGCTTATGACAAATCATATCGAAAACTTCCTTCGTAATGAGCCCGTCTTGTTGCTGGTATTCAAACAAATCGCGCACCACATCGAAGTATGTGTTCAGGAAGTTGAGTATGGTCCGAGGTTCGGCTTTAATCATTTTTCTTCTGATTCTAAATGGTAGCAAACTTTTACTTCTTCAATTTCTAGAATGTTCGTAGGGTAAAGGATTGCGAAGTTTGGTGGAGTTAGTGATGTTGACATTAGTTTTCTGATATTTTTAGGTCTTCACGACGCACAGCATGCTGCTTGTCGTTCAAATTAATTTTTCCTTTTGAACGGAAGATGAAGTAGTACTTCGAGAATCCGTCATACGGCTGCGGTGCAGCGAAAATGGGTAAGAAGTTGTGCTCTTTACAGAACTGAACCAATTGCGGACGGTTGTGCTCGTCAATGGTTCCAATCTCATCAATGAACAATGCAATTTTATTCTCGGGAGCAGAGACTGCCAATCGATTGATAATTGCCATAACTATGACCAAACGAATCATACGGTCTGTTCCATCTGACTCTACTTGTTCTTTCAAGTCAACACGCTTCAGCTTTCCCTTCACATCGAGATGAAGTTCGATGTCGAATAAATCTTCGAATTCAATGGTCTTTCCAGCGTCCAGGTATTGATTCAAAATTTTCAAATCTTCTCCTTGTTCAAATTCAAAAGCAAGTTGTGAGTTCAGATTTTCGATAGAAGCAATGCGCTCTAAATCGAACAAAACGCGCTTGTTGTCGACTAATTCAATGCGAAGCGATTCAATGTTTGAGATTCTGGTTTTGGCCAAACTCTCGTTGAAGCGATTGTACACGAACGTTTTGAATTCTTCGTAACGCTTGCGTAAGGTGAAAGCAGGATTGGCGAATTGAGTTGAAATACTTCCCAACAGTCCATCGATGCTTTTTACTTTGTCATTGATGCATGCGATCTCATCTTCCAAATACTTGATGAATTCTTCTTCATCGGCCATTGCTGAATTCGTTTTGAAACGCAAGTGGTCGAACATTCTGTCTTTGTTGCCTTTCAGCGTGTCGCGATCGGTGTTCGAGATTTTGATCTTGCCGTAAATCTCGTCGAGAGATTCTGTTGTGTCAAATTCTGTTGGGATAATTCCGAAGGTTTCAATTTCTGCTTTGCGACGTTTCAATTCAATAATACGCTCTTCACTTCTTCGCGTTTCTTCACGCAATGAATCGAGGAGTAGTGTTTTATCGGAGAGCTCTTTTTTCAATTTGCTCAAGTCACCTTCACACTTTTCTTTTTCGGCCTTCATCGTGCGGAGTTCTTTTCCTGCAGTGTCAGCCTCTTTTTCAAGTTTCGGTTTATTCTTGAGCTTGTTCAATTTCGTTTTTACTTCTTCAATGTCGGCATGAATCTTATCGAGTTCTTTTTGTGCCTTGTCGAAATTTAGAGCAACGGCCCATAGTTTCTCTAACTCAATTTTTTCTCTTTTCAATTCTTGAAGTTCTTCTTTCAAAGACTTCACCGAAGGGATGTCGGCAAGAACTAAATCTTTTGGAAGTGTGATTTCACCATCGAAAATGCTTAACGTTGTTCCAGCCTTGGTAATTTTTTTCTTCACCAACTTGCTTGGCAATGCCGCGAATTCTTGAGAAAAGACGGTGTTCAAGATTTTGCGAATGTCGTCTTTCGCTGTAATCTTGTGAATCAACTGGTCGTCGTAATTTTTGATTTGCGCTTCTAACTTCCCGCAGGTCAAGTCAATTTTTTGAAGTTTCACTTCCAGGTTTTTCGAATCCAATTTTTGATTCTCAACCATGGTAATGCGTACCTCAGATTCACGACGTTTAGCGTCGAGATTCAACAAGGACTCTTCTAAGAATTTCTTTCCTTCAAACGACGCAATTTCATCTAATTGTGTTTGAAGATTGATGAACGTTTTTTCTTGAATTTCAACTTCTAATTCACGCTTTCCAAGTTCACGGTTTAAATCTTCTTGTTTTGGTTTTAGCTTTTCATTTAGATTAAGAAGTGTCGTTTGATACTGCTTTTCTTTTTCTAATCGAGAGCTGTCGAGTTCATTTATAACACCGTTGTATTGTTTATCGAAGGCATAAACCAAGTCGCTCACAATGCGTGTTTTCGCTTTGAACAAATTCACTACTTCACGGAACTCTTCGAATTCTTTTTGAATACTTTTTACGGTGCGGATTTCTTCGTTGATGCGAAGCAAATCGTTGATGTCTTTTTTGTTTTTCTGCGAGAAACTAAGTCCCTCGTTCTCTCGATTGTCGGCAACGATTAAACTCTCTTTTAATGTTTTGTTTGTGATTAACTTCGAGTTAATTAAGTAGCGATAAACTTTTGAGAAGTTATTTGAAAGTCCGTCTGTGCGAACGCTATCTTCCAACCAAATAGCAGCGTCGTTCTTTCTTCCGCGAGAATAAACGGTATTGAATACTTCAGTTTTGCTTTTGAATAGATAGAGCTCTACTCCAGCCGTTTTTAGTTCATCTTGAACTTCGTCCCATTTGCGAATACGCTGGTGAGCGCCTTCTTTTTTGAAGAAGTTTTCAGCATTATATTCTCCAGAAAAACGGAAGTATTCCAACTCGCCATCGCTGTCGCGCTTGACAAGTATGCAGTAGCTTGAATTATTCTTCTTGATTTCGAAAATAATGTAACTCTGGTTGTGAGTAGGGAAGTAGTGGTGAATGGTTTCTTTATCTCCACGTCGTTGCCCGGAAAAGGACATTTTCGAGCCATCTACAATGAACAAGAAGTTCAAGGTGTAAATAAGGGTTGACTTACCAACGTTGTTAGGTCCTACCAATTGTAACGAATCGCAATCATCTAAACGCATTTCTGCGTTCACGTAGGTGCTGGTGTTTATCCCAATAATTCGGGTTATCATATGGAAAAGTTTAGGTCGTGTGTCGTGCGTCAAATTCGCACCGAACACACAAATCTAAACGGCTTGTGTCGCTTCGAAAAGGAATGTTAATAAATGTGGAAAAGTAGTCTTTGATTTATTTACGCTTGTTCTCGAAGAACTCTTTCAGAATGATAGCACAGTCTTCTTCTAACACACCTCCAATCCATTCAGTCTTAGGGTGTAGCAGTTTTTTATCGTCGGTTTGAAAAAGACTAAATCCTCTTTTTGTGTCGAAGGCCCCAAACACAATTCGACCCATTCTCGTATTGTATGCCGCTCCAGCGCACATAACACAAGGTTCTAATGTGACATACAAGGTGCATTTGTCCAAAGACTTGCCACTCAGATACTCTGAAGCGGCTGTAAACGCCTGCATTTCCGCGTGAGCGGTGAAGTCGTGCAGCCGCTCGACTAGGTTATATCCGCGCGCAATAATGCGATCTTCTGCAACAATGACGCATCCTACCGGGACTTCATCTTGTTCAGCGGCATAGATGGCTTCCTTAATGGCCATCTTCATGTAAAATTCGTCTTTGTTAAGGTCGTTCAAAATTCGAAGAGGTATTTAGATAATCGACAAAATCTTTCGTAGAGATTTCGTTTTCATTTGCGATGGGAAAGTTAAAATGTTCTGCCCAATATTTCGCTAAGTATTCTTGTTCGTATTGTCCAGATGTTGGAATGAGAATCGCCTTTTTTTGAATCGAATCTAGCTCCATAAGTGTGCTGTAACCGGATCTGCAAACAATGTGTGAAGATTCATTCATCAATTGTTCTAATTGTTTTGCATTGCAATAGCCCAATTGAGTCACGTTTGAATTCGTTGATATAACATTGCTTTCTCCTGCAACAATGACCTTGAATCCAAGCTGAGAAGTCTCTTCGAGAATGTCTTTAGCGAATCGCGAGCGCTGAGGTTCGGGGCCTGAAAGGATAAGTAACAATTGTTTTTTTAAGGGGACTTGGAGAAATTTAACTTGACTCAATGGGCCTATGAATGAGCACGGAATATGTGCCTTGTTCTCGCTTAAAGAACCACTGAGTTTATTTGCAGTATCGTAATCGGGGATTTCAATGGTGTTGAAATTCTTGAGGTTCTTGTTTAAAACGAGTTGGGGCAAAAACAGAAGCGCTTTAGGTCCCGGAAGTGCGAGCTGATGTGTTAGCAATACCGAATGAACGCTCGGGTGGTAAAATCCGTATCGATTGTCAGAATAAATAATGTCGTATAAGTTGAATTCAAGATGTTCTTCCAACCAGCGTTTTTCTTTTTTCCAATTCGCCCGAAACTCGAAAACACGGAGGCCTAGTTTGAAAAACAGACCTTTTCCACTTTTAATTTGAATGTGATTATTTGGAAGTGTTACGTAGAGTTGAATTTCAGGAAATTTGTTTCTGAAAAACGATTCCTGATTTTCAGAACAGGCGATTTCAACAAAGTTTCCTTCAGCAATGAACTGTGAAATCCGCTCGCTGAGGCGAGTCATATGCCCATAACCCCAATCGAGTGCTGCAAAAAGTATTTTTTTAGAAGAGTTCAGTTTACGGACGTTGAATTCTAATCTCGCGTTGCATGTTGTTTCCTCCTTGCGCAGGAATAAAATACCCGATTACTTTTTTCTTTTTTCCGTTTCGGAGAATAGTAATGCTCGCTTTTTCGCCCACGGAATATTGTTGTAGGGTTCCAACCAATTCATCGAAATCGTGAATGGCCTGCTCGTTCAATTCAACAATTACATCACCTGTTTGTAAACCAAGCGCTGCGGCTAAACTAGTCGGAACGACCGTTTCAATCATAACCCCTTTTCCTTTGAAACTTCTTGCCGGTGTAATTCCAATTTTAGCACTGTTATCTTGAGCCTCCAAAAAACCAAAAGGCATTTCATTGGGCATGGCGAAAACCATTCCCTGTGGCATTTGAAGATTGTTGTCGAAGTTGAAATTAAAAGCAGTGTCCATAATAGAAATATCAATGTCTGGAAATTGCTTCATGATGTCTTTCATATTCCCCAACTGATCTCCCTCGAAGTTGAATATAAGGGTGTCGACTTGTCCTGTAATTGTAGTGTCGATTTTAACAATGGTGATATGATTTTTCTTTTGTACCTGAGCGAAAGAAAGTCCGCTGATGAAGCAAAGGGTTAAAAGTGAAAAGAATGTTTTCATAGCTTTAGTATTTGATTTCGAAATTAAAATGAAATTTCAATCAAAGTAAATCCTTTTGGTGGAATGGCGAGTGTTTTTTTCCAAGTAACTGATTCTCTGCTTACAACGTTTTTTCCAGTATACGAATTCAGGGTAATTTCTTTCAGGAATTCCATGGGGAAGTCAAAGATTTGTTCATTCAAATTATAAATGCACAGGAGTGTCTTTCGACCATCAGCTGATTTTCGAGCATAGGCATATGTGTTGTCGTTGGGAACGAATTGCGTGAGTTTGCTTGTTGCGAGCCATTCGTTTTTCTTTCGATAGTTCAAAAGGGTTTGAATGAAGTCGAATGCTTCATTTTGAATCTCAGTTCTACCGTTCTTTTCGAAGGCATTCACCTTGTGGTCTGACCATCCGCCGGGAAACTCTTCACGGACATGTGCATCGGGATCGCAAAAACCCGTCATGAGGATCTCTGTTCCGTAGTAAACACAAGGTATTCCGCGAAGGGTGAGAAGCATAGCATGTGCCATTTTCCATTTTTCGAGGTCTTTATTGAAGAAAGAGTAAATACGCGCTAAGTCGTGGTTGTCCAGAAATGTGACTAAGTTTTCCGGATGCGTATAAAGATGGTCATGTGCTAAATTCAATTCGATTCGTCGAAGTCCTTCTTCCCAACCGAATGGCTCTGTAAGACCTTTCGTCACGGAGTAGTACAATTGAAAATCGGTAACTCCGTCTAACTTCGAGTCGAAATTCTGATGAACTTTTTTTCCTTCTGGAAACCACGCTTGAACGGCAGAACCTTGTACCCACGTTTCACCAAATAAGAAGAAGTTAGGATATTCATTTTTCACAGCGGCATTCAACTTCGACATAAATAATTTGTCAGGGTAGCTGTAAGTGTCAATTCGGAATGCATCTATTTTCCCCATTTCAATCCACCAAAGTGAGTTTTGAATGAGATACGTGGAAAGATGAGGGTCTTGTTGGTTCAGGTCGGGCATGTGTTTGTCGAACCACCCGTTAGCCATTAAGTTTTTGTCGTATTCACTGGCGTAGGGATCCATCATGGTTTCCGCACGGTAGTTTGTTTTTGTATAAGTCGGAAACCAATGAAACCAATTGCTATCTGGCATTTCGCGGAAAAGCTGGTGTTGATCTCCCCAGTGGTTGTAGACCACGTCCCAAACATGTTTGATTTTCATTTTCCGCATGTCTTCCGTTAAATCTTGAAGTTGATTGAGTGTTCCCAAGCGTGGGTCAATCAAATAAGAATCTGTAGTTGCATAACCGTGATAAGAATCTCTCTTTTCGTTGTTTTCAACCAAGGGGTTTATCCAAAGCGCGGTAAATCCAAGATCGCTGATGTATTCAAGATGATCGCTTATTCCTTGAATATCTCCACCTCGGCGGCCTTTAAGTTCTTCGCGTTGGACTCCTTGAAAGTAATTGGGAATGGAATCGTTTTCAGTTTGTCCATTGGCAAATCTGTCTGGAAAAACCATATACATGGCGTCTTTTTGAGAAAGGCCTTGTGGCTTGGCTGATTTCGGATAGATATAATAAGGTTGAATACACATTCCAAATTGTCCGTCTTTTTCAATTTGAAAAAAAATGACATTTTCTTTCGGTTGGTTTAAAAGAGAAACTTCAACGAAATAATAATTGTTCAATTTGGACTTTTCAACCGATAAAATTTGTGCGCAGGATTGACTTCTTTGGTCCAGTGAAATCGTGATATTTTCGCTGTCTAAGGTATAAAAGAGTAATTCGAAATTCGGATTGTTCATATTGCTAAACCAGTTCGGGGGGTCTATGCGCTCGAGGTAATTTGGGTTTTGAGCAAAGATGAAAGAGGACATGAACAATAGGATTGTGGAAAAGTAAACGAAACTTTTTTTCATGATTTACGTCTTAGTTGGGTGTGCATCATTTTTTCGATATATCTTTGGAAAGTGTTAAAAGTACACGAACTACAGTAATTTAATTTAAAAACCTATGAAAAAAATTTTTACATTCTGTTTTGTAGCGTTATCTGCAATGTTGGCTCAGGCCCAGGTTGCTGTGACGTTTAATGTGGACATGAGCGGCCAAACAGTTAGCGCAAACGGCGTTCACATCGCTGGAAATTTCGAAGATGTGAACTACGATGGTTCTGCTGAAAATGACGCTTATGTTAATTGGGCCCCTGACTCTATTGCTTTAGCAGATCAAGGAAGCGGTATTTGGTCCGTGACCTTGAACCTTTTTCCTGAGCGATATGAGTTCAAGTTCATCAACGGTGATACCTGGTCTTCCGAAGAAGATGTGCCATCGGCTTGTCAAGTTGACGTGAACGGAAACAGCAATCGTTATTGGTCTATTTCTGGAGAGAATGCTTCTGAGAGCATGACAGTATGTTTTGCATCTTGTGCTGCTTGTGGAGAGAACACTATTCGCTTCCGTGTAGACATGACTCAAGAGTCAGCAGGTATTAACCCAGCAGGTATCTTCGTTGCGGGTGATTTCCAAGGATGGAATGATACTCTTTCTCATTTGATTGACCCAGACGGTAACGGTACTTACGAGGGTTACTTCTCAATCGGCTCTGCAACTTCTGCAAACTTTAAATTCCTCAACGGTAACGACTGGGCTTTTGCTGAGTCAGTTCCTGCTGAATGTAACGTTGCTGGAAACCGTGTGTTGGATGTTGTAGATCCGAACACAGTTGCAGACGTAATTTGCTTCAGTGCTTGCGGTCCATGTCAAGCTCCAACCCCAGTGTTGTTCCGTGTTGACATGTCGTTGCAGACAGTTGATGCTAATGGTCCTCACGTTGCAGGTTCTTTCCAAGGATGGAATCCTGCAGATCCAACGTCATTGATGACTGACCCAAACGGTGACAATATTTATGAAGTTACTTTATTACTTCAACCAGGTACTTTCCAATACAAATTCGTTAATGGTGATGAGTGGGCAGACGGAAACGAGTCTTTGCCTGCTGATTGTAACGTAGGCGGAAATCGTGAAGTTGTAGTTGCGGCTGATCCAGTTGTAGAGCATTTTTGCTACAACCAATGTGGAGCAGAGTGTGTTGTTGATCCAGCTGCTGCTGATATCACTTTCCGAGTGAATATGTTCACTACTGCTCCTAGCGCTGCAGGTGTTTGGATGATTGGTGGTTTCACAACTCCAGTTTGGCAAGCAGGTGCAGTTCAAATGACTGATGATAACTCAGACGGAGTGTATGAGTGCACAGTGAACGTTAGCGGTTCTGCTGACATTCAGTACAAATTTGTTAATGGAGATGTATTAGTTTCTACAAATGAAGAAGCTGCGGGTATTATGAACTGTGGTATTGCTAACGGTGTTGGTGGTTACAACCGTCTTCATACACGCACAGGTATTGCTGAAGTATTGAATACAGTATGTTTCGATTCTTGCGCTGATTGTATTATTGGAATTCAAGAAGCTATGGCTTTAACCGTGTTGAATGCTTACCCAGTTCCAGCGAACGAGTTCGTAACTCTTTCTTTCGGACAAGTAAAATCTGCTCCTATCACTGTTCGTGTAATGAACAACTTAGGTCAAGTAGTTTCTTCTCAGTACATGGGTAATCTTCCAACTGGTAACAATCAAGTTCGTGTGAACTTAGAAGGTGTTGCTAGCGGAATTTATGCTATCGAATTGTCAAACGGAATTGAAAGAACTGCTGTGCAAATCGCAGTTCAATAATTCATTTGAACAGATTAATTTTAGAAAAAGGCTGCCGAAAGGCAGCCTTTTTTTATTGCCAGAATAATTTGTTGGAACTTAGAAAGTTTAGGGCAAAACAAACCCCCGAACGTTTTCGAGGGTTTGCTTTACCTTAACTAAAAAGACCCACAGCATAAACTGCGAATGGACTTAACGGCGCAAAATTACGCAAGTTCAGGGGTATTTTAATGTTATTATTTGGAGTAGTTTTGAACAATAAAGTAGTTATAAAACGCCTAGTAATATCCGATGACTTATTCCATTCATAATGAACTGAATAATTTTAGGGCTGCTTGATTTCTCAAGAAAAAAAGTATTTAGATTTTCCGTTGAATATTCCAAAAGTCTTCCGTTTAGATCATAAACAGAAACTTTGGTAACAGGAAAATTGAAATCCAGAGCGAAACCATTCTCTAAATTTCGCACGCGATACTCACGATTTATTTCGCTGATATTATTTTCTTGAATCGGAATATCGAAAGACCCTTGGGCTGTTCTTCCGCAGGCATCGATAGCTAAATAACTCAAGACATAACTTCCGGATGAATTGTATGCATGTTGCGCAGCAAAATCGTTAGAAGAACTTCCGTCGCCAAAGTCCCACGTGAAATTCCAACCTGTTGCAGATTGATTTTCAATTTGAAGATCTAATCCATTGGAAGTTGTGCTAATGAGTATAGCTGGGTCATATTCACCCACATGCCATTCCATGAGGTTATTAAAAACAACCGTTTGTGCTGCTAACTTAATTTTTTCTGCAACAACAGGATCAAGCGTTGAGGAGTATGTGATGAGATAAGGATCTGTTCTGAGCATAACGGCAATCATGCTGCATGCAGCGGCATAACTGCCTTCCAATGAGGGATGGCTGCCATCGGCTGAATATAAATTTATTTCCGGATAAGTGTTTCGAATGTAATTCCAAAGGGCACCAACAGGGGAGAGAATCGCATTGTTGGCTATAGCCATTTGTCTGTATCGGAGATTCAGCAAACTGTCCATTCCTTGGTAAGTGCATACGGGTGGCCAGAAAGCGCAGTTTCCCGCATCACCGTTTTGTCTTCCCCAAGTCATGTAGAAAACCGTTTCAGTACAAGAATCAACAGATAGAATCTGATTGTTCAATTGCGCAGCGAACGGGAAGCATTCCGCAGCGACTTGCGAATCTGGAAAGGAGGGAAGTTGACTTTGCTCTTGCAAAACGACATAGTCCCAGTTCCCTTCATTAATGAGGGCTTGAGAGCTAGCGTTCGTCGTGTGCATTTGAAAAGTTGTTCCTCCAGGAGTGCTACTTGCCACTTCCATAGGCATACCCGCGAAGCCAATGCTCAAGGCACAATCAGCGGTTAATTGAGGCAAATTATTTACCGCAGTGTAACTGTTTCCAATGAACAACACACGCGTTTGAGAATGCAAAAGGTTGGTGAAAAACACCAACCCTGCACAGAAAAATAGTTTCTTCATATTACTTAAATATCACTGGACCAACAATTGATTTTCCTTCACGAATATATTCAACTTCAGTTGTATCGCCTTCATTGAATTTTCCTAGCGCTTCCATGTACGAACTCATGTCTGTGATTTTGTTCGTTCCTAAACGAACAACAATGTCACCTTGCTTTAGTCCAGCCATTGCTGCAGGGCGATTTTCTTTTACGCCATCAATGCGCATTCCTTCGCCGCTGAACATATAATCCGGCATAACACCCAATGTTACTTTGAAAGTCGAGTTCATAGGTTTTGGATCTATGGTCTTTGTGAATTCTAATTTTGAATGCGCATTCATTTCAACACACATCGCATACATGTAATTCACCACCTCATTCAAACCCTCGTAATTGATCTTATCGAAGTCATCGCTTGGCTTGTGGTAATCGCTGTGCTGACCTGTAAAGAAGTGTAATACAGGCACACCCATGTTGTAGAACGAACTGTGGTCACTTGGACCAATGCCGCTTTTATCAAAAAGCAACTTGAAGTTTGTCATGTTGTTTTTCGTTAACCAGTTTTCAAACTCAGGAGAAGTTCCTGTTCCGCTTATGGAAAGGGCGTGTTCAGCGTTTAACCTTCCAACCATGTCCATGTTCATCATGCAATTCACAGTTGCTAAATCAATAGTTGGATTCTTGCAGAAGTAATTGCTTCCCCACAATCCTTTTTCCTCGCCGCTGAATGCAATGAAGAGGTAGTTGTATTTATTGGTTGAAGCAGATTTGTCTGCTTTGAATTTACGAGCCAACTCAATCATTGCAGAAACGCCGCTGGCGTTGTCATCTGCTCCGTTGTGAATGGCGCTCTCTCCTGTCCACAAACTATTCTCGTCGCCATAACCCAAGTGATCGTAGTGTGCACCAATGATAATGGTGTTCGCTGCGCCGTTGTCGATGTATCCGACAACATTTTTACCATTGATTTCTTTCACCAACGATTTTCCCATCTTCAAACTGTCGCCCACTTGGTGTATTTGCCCGTGTCCTTGCGGAATAAAAGAGAATGCTTGAAAAAATCCAAGTGTTCCTTTTGGAAGTAATCCAATTTGAAGAAATTGATTTTGAATATATCCAGCAGCTTTATCAGCTCCGGGAGTGCCTATTGCTCTTCCTTCGAACGCATCACTCGCTAAAACCGCAACATCTGTTTTTAAATGCGCAACGCTTTCTGTTGATTTTTTTTCATGTGGAAGTACGGTGCAGCTGGCGAATGCAACTGCCATAGAAATCTGGAGTAAAAACTTTTTCATGACGCAAATTTAGTGACGATTCAATATAGTTTTCAATTCTTCGTTACCTTCGCTATATGAGGTGTGTCAGTCTTTTTTTCTTTTTATTTCTTTCCCTAATTGGATTTTCACAGACCATTCGAATTGAGGGAAGAGTGCGCGATCCTCACGGTCAAGGAATTCCAAATGCAATCATCGTAAACAACAGAACCAAGACCGGAAGCTTCGGCAATTCAGGTGGGTTTTATTCCATTGTTTGTGAGAAGACCGACACATTAAGCATTACAGCTCTGAGCTACTACACAAGACAATTGTGCATGAAAGATTCTTTGGTGAAGGCGGTATACCACCCGACAATTTTTCTCGACGATAGAACGTATATGTTACCCGTTGTGGAATTTATTTCTCCGAGAGATTTGGAGGCTATTGAAGAGGATTTACGCGGTTTGGGCTTCGATGAAAATCAATTCAAAACAGCTACTGTCAGCAGTCCAATTACCTTTCTGTACGAGCAATTTAGCAAGAGGGAACGAAGCAAATTAGCAGTTGCCCGAATGGAGTATGAAGATCGAAAGCGTGCATTGCTTAAAGAGCTTTTCCATTTGTATGTCGACTATGACATTATTGAATTGACCAATGAAGAATTCGATGCGTTTATTGATTTCATGCAGGTGAGTGATGATTTCATTCGTCAGAGTTCTCAGTATGAATTCTTGATTTTTGTGAAGGAAGAATTTCAGCAATACAAAATTTGGAGGCGTGGAAGAAGAGAGTGGAAGGAAGAAGATTTCAATTACGACAAAGATTAGTTCCTTCTCGAATTTTGAATGAAGTTTCCCCCGCATTTGTAAAATCCTGCATTCCGGTCGTAGTAGTATACCAATAGCTGATAATTGTTTTCGGTGGCAGAATGATTTCCTTCAGCAAAATTAATTTCTTCGTTGTTGCTTGAAGGTTCAATACGAAAGCGGTAATTGTACACCCCTTGCTTTAGATAGATGGTTGCTTGATAAGCTTTTTTAATATCGCTGTATTCACAAAGCAAAGGAGCATTCCATTCATTTCCACATTCAAGAAAAACCTTGTTTGGTAATTCGGGTGAATTCAATTCGAAATGAACAAAGGTGTAATCGCTAGTTAGATCATCGTCTCCATAAATTTCGCTGGAAATCAATGCGGCACCGTTAAGGTCGGAACGACTGGTGTATGCGAGATTCATTTCGTTCTGACTTGGGTATAGATAGATGTGATTTTCATTTTCAACACGAACGTTGTTCTGGACGTTGTAACCGTTTACGCGCAAATCCTTCGTTTCAAAAGCTTCCCATTCGCCACCACCAGGAAATTCATTTTCACCGTTTGAATAATCATACACCAGAACGTTGTTGGGTTGAATGTATGTTGGTTGGAAATTCATTTTATTGTCTTCCCATCTTCCGTTTTGAAGAATAACGGGAATGACTTTGTTCATGTCGTAAACGGGAGTATTCGCCAATGAAATAGTGAAATCAATTTCTTGATGCGACTGAAGGTGTTGAATGGTAGAGGCACGCTTAATATTCATGTCGGCATTTAAACCGTGATCTCCTTCAACATAAACCACTAGACGAAATCCAATTCGAACGCTCGATTCAGTGTATTCGCTTCCTTCATGCACAACAACGTAGTAGTTTCCAGATTGAATGAATCTTGTCATGGTATTGGGCAATTCGAAACGGTAATGATCGAAAGTTGCTGTTGTGTGAATGGAGTTTTCAGGATAAGAAACGCGTTGACTTGTGAATCCTTGTATAACGTCTGAAGGATTACTGTCATCGGTGTTCCAGAAAGGGTCGCAGTGAAAAATTGAGTAGTATAAATCCTCGTCAGGGGAAGTGAATACATCGAATTCAAATTGAATAACGTCGTTACTCAATAGGTTTAAGAACGGTCCGGAGAGGGCAGCGTTCTTGGCGTGCGCTTCAACCGAAAAATAGTCGTGATCGGAATGAACGAAGTTGCTATTGGATGTTGGAATTTGTGCATGGAGTGAACACCAGAGCATAGGAGCGAAGCAAAGAAAAAAATAAAACAGGATTGTTGAAGTATTCCGCATGCGATAAAGTTATTCAGTTTATTTTTGTGTTATGAAAAAAAATGCGTCAATCTTATTTTTTGCAATCGTTTTGTTTGGAGTTGTTTTTCATTCATGTGGAAATAAAACCAAAACAGAGGAAGGTGTAATTGGAAGAGATTACGATCGCGATTTTTTGGGAATGAAATACACCGTGAGTGTTGTAGGAGACACCACCGACTATTCTTTTGCTTTCGATTCAATTGAAAACGCAGTGCGCATGCACATTGATGCAAACAATCCGAGCAGCACATGCATGCTGTTCAATTACGCATCAGCTGAAACTGGGTTCTTTGAGTTTACTGATTACAATAGAATCATGGGAGTAATGCTTACTATGGCCAGAGAATTCAATTATCGTTCTGGCGGTTGTTGGGATTTTACTCTTTCTCCGGCCCAAATAGCTTGGTTGCCGCAGTTATTGAACCCAACGCCTAAAGTTCCAAATATTGATTCTTTGAGAGTCTTTACAGGCATGTATTCGGCTAATGTTGATGTTGAAGATGTTGAAGAGAATGGGGTCTATAAATCAACTCGCATTCGAAAAAACAACGCAAAGGTTCAAATTGATTTGCAGAAATTTGGAAGTGCCATGGTCTTGGATAAAATACTTGAATACTTGAAAGAACAAAATGTAACTGTAAAGCAAGGCGTTGTGAAGACCGATGTTTGGCAGGCTGGATTTGGAGCGGCTGTGGACAGCTTGAATGTGTTGGACATGAAAACATCTGGACAAAACTCTGGGAATCTTTTACGCGTGGTGAATCGCGCTTACGCAACATACGACGCGCGAAATAAATTATCGCTTCTCGACCCGAAGACACTTTCTCCTGTTCAGAATGAAATGTATCAGAGTTACGTTTCTGCAAAAACCATTGTCGAATCTTATGTCTTTGCTGAAGCATTCATGGTCATGGGTGTGGAAGAAATTAGTCAGTTTTATGAAGCGAATGCTGAAAGCGATATTCAGTCGCTGCTTTATTTCATGAATTCAGATTCTGAGCGAGCTTCTGCTTCAACAGAGAATTTCAATAAAATGATGGTAGCTCCTTCGGCCCAATAAAATGGGAGGTAAATTAATTTTAGCCATTGAAAGCAGTTGCGACGAAACGTCTGCTGCTGTTTTGTGGGGAACAAAGGTTTTATCGAATGAAGTTGTCACGCAACTTCAGCATGCACAATATGGAGGTGTAGTTCCAGAGATTGCTAGTCGTGCGCATCAAACCATGATTACCGCTGTTGTTCATGCAGCGCTGAAAACAGCAGGGAAGGAGCTTCGCGATTTAGAGGTCATTGCTGTCACCCAAGGTCCTGGACTCATGGGGTCTCTGTTGGTCGGAATTTCATTCGCGAAAAGCTTGAGTCTTGCATTGGAAATTCCAATAGTAGGAGTGAATCATATGCAAGCGCATATTCTTGCGCATTTGGCTGATGACTGTGAGAACAAACCGTCGTTTCCCTTTTTAAATTTAACTGTAAGTGGTGGACATACGCAGTTAGTCTTGGTTCATTCACCCATTCAAATGGATGTCATTGGTGAAACCATAGACGATGCGGCTGGTGAGGCGTTTGATAAGGCTGCGAAGGTTTTGGGGTTAGATTATCCAGGCGGTCCTTTGCTCGATAAATTGTCGCAGAATGGAGACGCGAAAAAATTCATTTTTCCAATTCCGAAAGTAGAGGGATTGAATTTTAGTTTTTCCGGATTGAAAACTTCATTGTTGTATTTCTTGCGCGATAGTCAGAAGTTAAATCAGAATTTCATTGAAGAAGAGAGAGCGAATTTGTGTGCATCGTTTCAACATACAGTAGTCACTTATTTGCTTCGACAAATTCAAAGAGGATTGACTTCAACACAGGTTACTCAAATAGCTATTTGTGGAGGTGTTTCAGCGAACAGTGAATTGCGGAAACAACTTGTTGAATATGGTCGAAAGAATGAAGTTGAAGTCTTCATTCCTCCGTTTAAATATTGTACCGATAATGCGGCGATGATAGGAGTTGCCGCGCATTTTTTACTTCTTGAAAACCAAGTTTCAGATCTGAAAATGGTACCGCTCAGTCGTTTTCCGTTATAGATTGGTGTACTTGTACAACGGGTCCATTTCGCTTTCGGGTCCAATCGTAACAAGAGGCTTTATTATACCATTGTTAAGTCCATATACCCAACCGTGAATAAGCGGCATTTCACGCTTCTTCCAGGCACCTTGAACGATGTTGGTTTCAGCTAGGTGGTGCACTTGTTCAAGCACGTTCAATTCAACCAAGCGGTCGAATTGTTTTTCTTCACCTTCAATAGATTGTATTTCAGCACGATTCGTTTTGTAAACATCTTTGATGTTACGAAGCCAGTTGTTTATCAATGGAAGATAGTTATTTCCCATAGCAGCCTTAACACCGCCGCAACCGTAATGTCCGCATACAATGATATGCTTCACTTCCAAAACATCAACCGCATAAGTAAGCACGCTCAATAAATTAATATCGGTATGCACAACCATGTTAGCAATGTTCCTGTGCACGAATATTTCACCAGGAGCAGTTCCTGTTACTTCATTGGCAGGAACACGACTGTCGGAACAGCCAATCCATAAATATTCAGGAGTTTGAAGGGCTGCGAGTTTTTTGAAATAATCTGGATTTTCCTCCAGTTTCTCTTGAGCCCATGCTTTGTTCTCAAGTAAAAGTTTGTCAATGTTTGGCATATACTTTAGGTTTAGAGTTTTAAAGTTTTTAACACTTGAGGCAATTCTCCCCAATTGTTTTTATTGAGTTCAATTCTAATATTTTTCGCTTTCGAACTTATAATAAAATCTTGAATAATTTCAATAATATCGGGATCCATAAATTCACATTTACGAGCATCTATTAATAAATAACTATTTGTAGGAATATGCATAAATGTTTTCTTCAGTAATGGTTTATTCAAGAAGGAAACATCTTTTCGAAAGCGAAGAAGTATATCGTTGTTGTCGCCTTTTGTAATTTGAATTGCACTTTTGAAATTCGTTCGAATAATGAAAAACATACCGAAGGCAATCCCAATTAGCACACCCTTCAGCATATCGCTAAAATAGATGGCTAGGAATGTCGCAATAAAAGGAAGGAATTGAGAAATGCCCTCAGACCAAAGATCTCGAAAAATAGACGGCTTAGTTAATTTGTACCCAACAAATATGAGAATCGCAGCCAATGCCGAGAGAGGAACTAGATTGAGGTATTGTCCTAAAAAAAGAATGGCACAAAGCAACCAAAATCCGTGAAGAATTGCCGACCATTTTGTTTTAGCACCCGCTAGTCTATTCGAAGAGCTGCGCACAACCACAGAAGTTACAGGCAGACCACCGAATAAGCCGCTGAATATATTGCCAATACCTTGAGCAACTAGTTCTCGGTTAGGTGGCGTAATACGTTTCTCTTCGTCGAATTTGTCAGTGGCTTCAATATTTAATATGGTTTCTAAGCTGGCAACAATAGCAATAATGAAAGCTTGCATCCAAACCGCAGAGTTAAGCAAACTATCCAAACTGAATTTGTTCCAGAGGAATAAATTGGCAGCTGTGCTTAACGGAGGAAGCTGAATCAGGTGTTCATTTCCGAGTTGCTCAGTGATACCAAAAAAAGAGGAGTACAGATTTAAGAATATACCTAATACAACAACGACTAAGAATGGAGGGGCTATTTTTAAAACTATTGACTTTTTTATTCGCGGTGTATCGAGAACAACTAATAAAATTAAACAGCTTAGTCCAATTAGAACTGCTTCGCTGTGAATGGTCGCATGAAAAAGTTCTGTGATGGTATTGTTCCCATCGCGCTGAAAGAAACTTTCGTCCCCTTCAAAGTCCCCGTCGAATCCAACAAGGTGAGGGATTTGCTTAAATATTAAAATGAAGCCAATGGCTGCCATCATTCCTTTGATCACTGAAGTGGGAATAAATCCCCCCAAAAAACCAGTTTTCAATATTCCCAAAACAACTTGAATAAGCCCTGCTAGTAAAACGGCAGTGAAGAATAACGAAAAGTCATTGTTTAAACTAGATATAGCAGTCGTAACGACGACCAATAGACCGGCGGCTGGTCCGCTAACACTTTGCTGTGACCCGCTGATTGCACCAACGAGGAGACCACCGCATATTCCTGATATTACTCCTGTAATCGCAGGAAGCCCTGAAGCAAACGCAATCCCTAAGCACAATGGCAGCGCAACAAGGAATACAACCAAAGAGGCTGAGAAATCGTTTTTATGGGGAAGTGTAAGTTTCATAATATTTAAATTCAAACAATAAAAATAAAGAATTGTTTAATCTTCATTTACATCAGGGCTGTATAAATTGCCAAGATCTAAACGAAGTTTACGTATGTACTCTTCCTTCAACCAATCAAGATAACTATCGGTGCTTTTTGAAATGCAATAACTGTATTGCTTCATGCGACTCTTTATATCTTGATCTAGAATTTTTAGTAGTTCGAAGGCTCTTTCTAAAGTTGGTGCGTTTTCTTGAATAATCGTGGCATGTTGTTTCATGCTTTTATCAAGTACGCTTTTTCCTTTTCCACCAAAACGCGTAATGCGCAGATACTCTTCTTTTATGTCGAAATCGATCACCGGAGACAAAGCAAACATATCACGAATCTCTGGCGACATTTCGTATTTCATTTCCCGCGACATCTGTTCGTCGCTCACAATGCTCTCTAAGTAATTGTGCGGATGTGCAAAGATGTCGAACCAATCAATGAATTGCTCCCAAAGACCGAAACGCTTCGCGTTGTTTCCGAGATCAATAACAGTAAATTCTTTTTTCTCTTTAAAAATTCGCGAACCACGTCCAATCATTTGATGGTAGAGCGTCAGGGATTTGGTTGCGCGATTGATAATGATTGTTTCCACAGATGGTTCATCGAAACCCGTGGTTAAAATAGATACAGATGACAATACAGCGTCGGGTTTGGTTTTAAACCAATCGAGAATTTCTCGGCGCTCTTGTTCGTTGTGTGTGTTATCTAAATGACGAATTTCATATCCTTGTTCACGAAACAAATGAAATACCTGCTTGGAGGTGTTAATACCGTTGTTGAAGATTAATGTCTTTGTTCCCTTAGCTTTTTGCTCATAGGCGTACAGCAGTTTTTCTTGCATGTACATATTTCCATAAAGCTTCTCTGAACTGCTTACTGTATAGTCTCCGGTAATTCCAACTTTCAGAGAATGCAAGCTGACATCATAACTGTATGTAGTAGCTCTAGCAAGGTATCCTCGTCCTACTAGATTGCCAATGCTTTCGCCAATGATTAAATCGTGGTAGTTATCTTTTAGAGGAAGCTTAATGTTACTGCTCAAAGGAGTGGCCGTTACACCGAGAATTACCTGTTCTTCAAACCATCCGAATAGTTTTCGAAATGAATTGTAGTGGGCTTCATCAATGATAACCAATCCTAAATTCGCGAATTCCATTTTTTCGTCGCGCAAACGATTGTGAAGCGTTTCAACCATTGCAACAAAGCATTCGTAATCCGATTCATCGGGTAATTGCTTGACTTTGCTGACAATGATTTTATTCTTTACTGAAAAATTATTTAGGACATTGCTGGTCTGACTTAATAATTCAATTCGATGAGTGAGAATGAGAACTTTCTTTCCTGTCTCTTGAATGTAGCGTCGCGCTATCTCAGAAAAGATTACTGTTTTTCCTCCGCCTGTGGGAAGCTGAAAACACAAATTATAATTGGTAGGAAATTCATGAAGACGCGCGAAGATTCTCTCAAGAGCTTTTTCCTGATAATCATATAAAACTTTTCTTTCGGGAACAATATCGCTCATTCAAAAGGCGTTCAATTTTATGAGAACGTGCAAAAATAGTTCTCTTTTTTAGTAAAATCATTATCGCCATGAAGAATATCCCAATTTTTATTTTTTACATGCTGGTTCCGACACTCTCTTATTCACAGAATTTCGATGGCGATTGGGCATTCAACGAGTTGAGAAAAAACAGTATAAATGAGTATGCAGTAATTTCCGAGTATCAGCGTTTGCCAGAATCCTTTTCTATTCGCACGGATTTAGGCAGTATGAGTAGCTACAAGACCTTTACGGAATTTGATTTTTTTCATTCTACAGATAAAATTGCTTTGTTGGGTGAATTGCCAACTGCTGTTCACGAAGTAAATCATGGTATTACCAATGGTAAGGCCTATACTGAATGCAATAGACGCGGGCTGCAAGGATTGAATAACAATTATTATTTCTTTACTCCATCGGGGAATGAAATTTTAGTGCGAAGCAATCTTAGATTCTTCCCTACGGGGCGCATCATTCCGCTTATTCCTGAAGACAAAAGAAGTTTCCGATTTGATACGTATGTGGAAGGAAATACATCGACACAAACTGATGGTTTGCTTGGCTTGCTCGATGAATTCAATTCATATGCCCATTCTTTAGCAACAGTTTATATGTTGAAGAAGTCGTACATGGAAATTCCGGGGATGGAATTGAGTCATTATATCTCTTGGAGGCAGGACATGCACTCATACGTTCAATCGTATTATGAATTTAAATACTTTCTCTTACACTATTTACTTTATGCGAAAACAAATGAAAGAGCGCTTTACTCAGAAATAAAAAATAGCCCAGATCTTATGTTGGCTATTTCAACCATCAACAGTGATTTTTTGAAAGTAGTTGATCAATTTAATCAAGAGGATCAAATCACGGGTCCGGCTTCTTGGAAAAAGAAAGGGTATTCAGTTTTGAAAGATCCTGTAACAGGTTATGAAAACTACAAACAGGGTGGCAGCACCATAGGATACGGCTGTAAAATGGACGACAGAGACAAGCTTTTACCGGAAATTAATTCGTCCAGGTTCAATGAGATAAAAGCAGAATTCTCTATTCGGTAGGATGAAACGGACGCATGATTATTTCGCTCACATTTACTCCGTCGGGAACTTCAATCGCATTCATAATTTGTTGAGCAACCCATTCAACAGGCATTCCAGCCGCGAAGCTTGGACGGAATTGCGCAAGTAACGCTTCGTTTTTCGTCTGTTCAACAAAAGGAGTGTTAACGGATCCAGGGCTAATCGTGGTTACACGAACTTTTTTTGCAAGTTCAGTACGAATGCTCTCGCTAATTGCAAAGACAGCGTGTTTTGTGGCGCTATACACTCCGGAATTTGGAAATACAAAGTGAGATGCCAACGACCCGAGATTGATGATATGTCCTGTAGAGGCTACCAAATGTGGAAGACAAGTGTGTAAGACATTTAGCACTCCTTTAATATTCACATCTACCATGGTGTGCCAATCTTCGAGTTTAGCATCTTCAAGCAAATCGAAAATTCCCAATCCGGCATTGTTCAACAACACGTCAATACCGCCCATAGACTGAACAGCAGCTTCGGTCATGGCCTTCACTTCTTCAACATTCGTCACGTCTGTCTTTATGAAAAAAGTGTTCGCGTTTTTTGAAGCCATTTCGGCCAAAACGGCTTCATTTCTTCCAGCTATAAAAACAGTGTGTCCATTTTTAATAGCGATTTCATAGGTAGCGGCGCCAATTCCACTGGTCGCACCCGTGATTAAAATTCTTTTTGTGTTCATTATTTCTGAGCTTTTTTGTAAAGTATAAATGCGAGTATTCCAAAGAGTAAATTGGGAAGCCAAACAGCTAATTCGCTGGGGACGCCAAGGTTCATTGCGCTTACTGCTGTTATGCGCGAAATGAATATAAAAATGAATCCTATAATGATGGCTAAGGCTAAATGAAATCCAATGCCGCCGCGTGATTTTCTCGAGGCAATTGAAACACCAATAACCGTAAGAACTAAAATTGAAAATGGTGTTGCTGTTCTGTTCTCTTTTTCCAATTCAAACTTAGCCACGTTTCCAGATCCGCTAAGCCTTTGGTCCTCAATGAATGAATTCAATTCCGACCAATTCATGGTTGCTACAATTTCAGAACGCAATCCGAAATCTTCTGGGCGAACTTCTAAAACGGTATCTAATTTTTGTTTAAAATAGACGTGTTCGGTGCTGTCTTTGAAAATTCTTATTTGTGCGTTTGTTATACTCCAGGACTGAGTTTCAGGCTTGAAATTCGCCGAAGATGAAATAAGTTTAAAAGTAAGTTCCCCATCCTTCCAATGTTCCAACGAGAAGTTGCTTCCACCTAAATTACCGGGGTTGTAGCGCTGAAAATAGGCGATAAGCCCAGGTTCAACTTCTCTGTGAATGTTCTTATCTTGAATGGTGAGTTGTTCCTTTAGATACTTCACTTCAAATTCAAACTTGCGCTTATTTGCAAGAGGAACAACGTAGTGACCGAAGGCGAGCGAAACAATAATGAGTGAAAATGCCACAATGAAGTAGGGACGAAGAATGCGGTTGTAACTAATGCCTGAAGAAAGCATGGCAATAATTTCCGAACGTTGAGCAAGCTTACTGGTAAACCAAATAACTGTCAGAAATATGATAAACGAGCTCAATAGATTTCCGTAATACAGGCAGAAGTTAAAATAATAATCGACTGTAATTTCCCACAATGAGGCTTGCGATTGAAGCAGATCATCTATGTTCTCGCTAATATCAAAAACAACAGCAATAATCACAAAGGCACCAATCATGAAGAGAAAGGTTCCAATGAATTTTTTTATGATGTAGTTGTCGAGTTTTTTTATCACAAGCGAACAGATAGTCTTTTCACAGTTTCATCTTTCCAAGTGGCGAAGGTACCTTCAATAATTTTCTCTCGCGCTTTTTCAACCAGTCGTAAATAAAAATTTAGGTTATGGACTGAAGCAATTTGAAGTGCGAGTATTTCATTCGCCGCAAACAAGTGTCGGACATAGGCTTTTGTGTAATAAGAGTCGACATAACTCTCGCCCGATTCGTCCAGCGGAGAGAAGTCGTTTTCCCATTTTCTGTTCTTCATGTTCATAGTGCCGTTCCAAGTGAACAGCATACCGTTGCGTGCATTCCGCGTAGGCATCACACAATCGAACATGTCAACTCCAAGAGCAATGCACTCTAAAATATTCGCAGGTGTTCCAACACCCATTAAGTATCTTGGTTTGTCTGCAGGAAGAATGGAGCAAACAAGATCTGTCATTTCATACATCATTTCGTGAGGCTCACCCACACTCAATCCGCCAATGGCGTTTCCAAACGCTCCTTTGTTCGCTATGTATTCAGCACTTTCTTTTCGAAGGTCAGGAAATACACTTCCTTGCACAATTGGAAACAATGCTTGCTCGTGACCATACAACGGCGTGGTTTCATCAAGTCTTTTGAAACAACGATCTAGCCATTGATTGGTGATGTGAAGCGATTCACGCGCATATGTTTTGTCGCACGGATAGGGAGGACACTCATCAAAAGCCATAATAATATCGGCGCCAATACTGCGCTGAATATCCATCACATTTTCTGGAGTGAACGTGTGCTTGGAGCCGTCGATGTGCGACTTGAATACAACTCCTTCAGTATTGATTTTTCGGTTCTTCGATAAGCTATACACTTGATAACCGCCACTATCCGTTAGGATAGGTCTATCCCAATTCATGAACTTATGGAGCCCGCCTGCTTGTTCCAAAATTTGCGTGCCAGGACGTAAATAAAGATGATAGGTATTTCCTAAAATAATTTGGGCATTCACATCTGCCTTCAGGTCTTGCTGTGTTACTGCTTTCACGGAACCAATGGTTCCAACAGGCATGAAAATGGGTGTTTGTATTTTTCCGTGCGGAGTTTCAAGTGTTCCCGCACGTGCCTTTGATAATGAGTCCTTAGCCTCTATGGAGTACTTCATTTCGTCTTCACTTCAACTTTTGGTTTGTCTTCAATCACTCGAGGTTCAATTTGTGAAAGGTGCTGTAACCACCGAGTAATTTCACTCAATTCATTTGAAGTAATATATACGGAACGATTCTTTGAAGAGGCTTGCTCAGTCCATTTGATATGGTTTGGCTTAATGGAATTTGTTAAACGAAGTTCAATGTTTGATTTCGTTGATTGGTAGGATAAGTAATTTGATTTTTGAGACAAATTCATCCGATCAAGAGTCATCAATTTTGTTTGAGCATCTTCACCGAACATTCGAGCAGCTAATAAATCTTGTCCGAATTCTTTAGATGGGAAGTCTAAGCGATTCAAAACAACACCTGCGAATATTTCCGGATTGCTGACGCTCGCGTTTAAAGCAATGTATCCTCCCAATCCTTCTCCAATGATAAAGGTGTTGTCTTTTAACAGACTGTAATCCGCAGTGAGTGATGCCAGAAGTAGTTCAATATCTTCAGTTAACGAACCTACTAAATCAGAATAGGCAAATCCAATTTTTGGTCTGTAGGCATAACGCGTATTCCAAACGAATACGGCGTATCCACTTTGACAGAGCTGCTGAACAATCGGATTGAACTGATTTGAGTATGGAAGAAATATGTTTTTCGGAATGTAAATAACAAGGGGATAGGCTGCCTTGCCTGTTTTCGTTGGAAAATACATGCGGCCTGTCTGTGGGGCAACTTCACCTGTTTGAATTTGTGCCACTTCGCTGGCAATGAAGACAGGGTTTTTCGCATCGAATTTGTCGAAAGAAATTGGTTTTGCTTTGTTGTTTTCCCAAACAAAGTACTTCGGCTTAATGGTTTCTCCCTGTATGCAAAATAAGAAGGTGTTGCTGTTGCTCGAACAATCGATAATATTTACCGAAGTGCCTTTGAATCCCTCTTTTGCGAAGGCTATTATTTTTTGCACGGACGAACTTTGCGATTCTTGATACTCGGCAGCATTGATGCTATTTGTTGTTAACGCAATAGCGTTGTTACAAACGAAGATGTCCGTGCAACTTTCACCACTTTTGCTGTTTATTGGTTTAATGCCTGATTTCGAAATCGCACATGCATAGGTTGTTAAACTTTGGAAATTTGTTATACCATATAAAACGTCTCCAGTTGCATTGCATCCTTTTGCTTCAAAATAATATCCAGAAGAGAATTCTATAAGACTTTTTCCTAATTTCTCATTTTCCATGGAATAAATGTGAGAGAGCATGTTGTTATGAATTGCCACACCAACTATTCCTTTTGTTTTAGAGAAATACCAACCGAATACTTCACCCGGCAATACGCTTGACTGAGTAACTTTATTCGATTGTAAATCGAATTTTTCAATAGTTGCGGTATTTCCTATTTGGTTGCAGAAATAAGCCGTCGAGGTCGTTGAACCAATGAATGTATTTGATGCGACAGTTGCGATCACTTTGCCAGAGGATACTTCAATAATTTCAAATGAATTTGTTTCATTTTGAATTTCAAGAGCAATAAAGTTGTCTGTTAGGAAATAGGCCTGAGAAACATTGGCGGCGTTGCTTGATTTTAGTAGTGTCTTTTTTTCAGTTTGAATTTCACTGATTGAAATTGAATTCATATCGCCTATTTGCTCGAGCTTGAGCACTTTATCGCCAGCTTCATTAAGATCTATAGAAAGAACTTGAGGCTCATTGAAAAAATAATTCGAAGGATATAAAGCATGTGGAATAGCAACTACTTTGTTGGTATTCGCCGAAGGAGGAGTGACTTGTAAACCTTGGCAGTATGAGTTGTTATAGGTGAAAAACCCAAGCGCAAATAGAATAATGGAAAGTGTCTTTTTCATGTTTCAAATTTAGTGAAGGTTCGGCAGAATGAAGTTATTCACAACAAAAGCAGATATATTTTTATAATTCATACAAAATGGGGTTGTGTGTTTGCAATTGAGGGGGTATATTTGCTGAAAATTAGAGAAATTTGCTAACCACCCCCATAAATTAGGGGGTATAATGAAAAAAAATATGAGTTTAAGAAAAAACGCGCAACAGGAAATAAACAGTAGAGTTCCTTTGCCAGGGGTTACAAGCGGTCAAAGAATAAGTGAGTACTTCGGAGATAATGTATTCAATCCGCATAAAATGCGTGAATATCTTCCCGAAGATTTGTATGACAATTTAATGTCATGCATCAATCAAGGAACGCGCATCGATAGAAACGTTGCGGATCATATTGCTGCTGGAATGAAGGAATGGGCAATTAGCAAAGGAGCTACGCACTTTACACACTGGTTTCAGCCTTTAACAGGCGCAACTGCTGAAAAGCACGATAGTTTTTTCAAGCCATTGGGCGATGGAAGAGCTATTGAGAAGTTTGAAGGAACCATGCTGGTTCAGCAGGAGCCAGATGCGTCATCATTTCCAAATGGAGGAATTCGCAACACTTTCGAGGCACGCGGTTATACCTTGTGGGATCCATCTTCACCGGCATTCATTGTAGGCAACACGTTGTGTATCCCTACCATTTTCATCTCATACACAGGCCATGCTCTTGATTACAAGATGCCTTTGATTAAAGCGCTTCAAGTTGTCGATACCGCGGCGACTGCAGTTTGTCAGTATTTCGACAAAGATGTAAACAAGGTAAACACAACGTTAGGATGGGAGCAAGAGTTTTTCCTGGTAGACTCTGCTTTGCACAAGGCTCGTCCTGACTTGGCTATGACAGGCCGAGTATTATTTGGACATAAGCCTGCAAAAGGTCAACAGTTGGAAGATCACTATTTTGGAAGTATTCCAGAAAGAGTGTTAGCCTACATGAAAGACTTCGAATACGAAGCCCATTTGTTAGGTATTCCTGTAACAACCCGTCACAATGAGGTGGCACCGAATCAGTACGAAGTTGCTCCAATGTTCGAAGAAGCAAACTTGGCCAACGACCACAATCAGTTATTAATGGACTTGTTGAAGAAGATTGCGCAGAAGCACAACTTCAATGTGCTTCTCCATGAAAAGCCTTTTGAAGGTGTTAACGGAAGTGGAAAGCACAACAACTGGGCATTGGCTACGAACACAGGCGTGAACCTACTTCGTCCTGGTAAAAACCCGAAGTCGAACCTTCAGTTCTTAACCTTCATGGTGAATACAGTCGCTGCTATTCACGAAAATGCAGATGTTCTTCGTGCCTCTATTGCAACCGTTGGAAACGACCACCGCCTGGGCGCTAACGAAGCCCCTCCTGCAATTATGAGTTGTTTCTTAGGTGAGCAGCTAAATGCAATGCTTGATAACCTCGAGAAAAACATCAAGGCAGGAAAAATGACTCCAGAAGACAAAACTGAATTGAAATTGAATATTGGAAAGTTGCCACAAGTGCTCTTAGACAATACAGATAGAAATAGGACTTCTCCATTTGCTTTTACCGGAAACAAATTCGAATTCCGTGCTGTGGGTTCAAGCGCGAACTGCGCAAATGCCATGATTACACTGAACACAATTGTTGCGAATCGCTTGATTCAATTCAAGAAGGACGTTGATGCGCGCATTGCAAAAGGAGACGATAAAGACGAAGCTATTTTGAAGGAACTTCAGCGTTTAATCAAGCAAAGCAAGGCTATACGCTTTGAAGGAAATGGATATGGCGACGAGTGGGTAAAGGAAGCTGCGAAGAGAGGCTTGTCTAACTTAAAAGATACTCCTGCGGCACTGAAAGTATGGAAAGATAAGAAGGTAATAGCGATGTT
This sequence comes from Flavobacteriales bacterium, assembly GCA_044354975.1. Lineage (GTDB taxonomy): Bacteria > Bacteroidota > Bacteroidia > Flavobacteriales_D > Sanyastnellaceae > CAIZGX01. The sequence continues at coordinate 8,633 of JBIKZA010000005.1, read as the reverse complement.
CGAAAAGTTGAACGTGCTAACCGGAGAAGAAATCCATGCGCGTTATGAGATTGAAGTAGAGAACTACGGGCGTCGTCGAGAAATTGAAGCTGAAATTGTGGTGGACATGGCGGTGAATCAGATTATCCCAGCTGCTTTAAGATATCAAAGTGAGTTAATCAATAACGTTCAAGGGTTAAAAGCTGTTTTAGGAGCAAAGGAATACAAAGAGATGTCGAAGACTCAGCTGGGACTCATAACGGAAATCTCGCAGCATGTTAACGGGTTGAAAGCTTGCACGGAAGGAATTGTGTCAGAGCAAGGCAAGGTTAATCACAGCAATACAGAGAAGATGGCAGAAATTTATTGTCACAAGATTAAGCCTTTGATGGATGCGGCTAGAGATGCTGCTGATGCCTTAGAGCAAATCATTGATGACAATACTTGGCCAATACCAAAGATGCGTGAGCTTTTGTTCACTTGCTAAAAAGAGCTTTTAGGATAATTGAGATTTTGTGCGGAAAAGTCACTTTTTTGTTTATTTTCGCAATTACTAACTTTTAACTGGACTAAAACATAACGTATGAGATTTTTCAAATCTATCTTGGTTTTGTTTGTTTGTTTGTCAGCGTCGTCGTTGATGAATGCTCAAAATAAAAAGATTCAACAGGCAGATATCGAGTTTGCTGGGCAAGGCTACAACCAAGCCGCAACATTGTACATCGGTGAGGTTACTAAGATCAAAAATATCGATGAGAAAGCCCGTGTCCTCTACAACATCGCTGAATGTTACCGAAATACAAAGCGTTATGGAATGAGCTTGGATTATTACGACAAGGCTATTAATGCCAAGTACGATAAGAAAACTGCAGATGTTTATTTGAACTATGGTATTGCTCTTCAAGAAATGGATCGCATAGAAGACGCTATCGTTCAATACAATAAGTACAAGGAGCGCGGTGGAAACGCTGCTTTAGCTGACATGCGCATTCAAACATGCACGAATGCAGCAGCAGCGAAAAAGACAAGCTTGAAATCTCGATATGTGGCAGAGAATGTTGAATTCTTGAATACCTCTGAAGAAGATTTTGGATTGGCTTACGCTTCAAAGAAATGTGATGAATTCGTATTTACTTCAGCTCGCAAGGAGTCTGTTGGAAGCGGTTTAAGCCCAATCAACGGAGATGAATTCAAAGATGTGTTCGTTGCTAAGTTGGATAAAAAGTTTAAGTTCCAAGGAGCACCAATGCCTGCAACCATAACTGTGAACACAGAGTCTCACGAAGCTGCTGGAGCTTTCGATAAGGACTACAAGACGATGTATTTTACACGTTGCGGTTTCGATAAGAAAGGAAGAATGGGTTGTGACATCTATACTGCCAACAAGCAAGGAGAAAACTTCGCAACAGCTTCAATCATTGATATCATCAATAGAGAGTCTGATGACTCTTCGCGCGTTGGACAACCATGCCTTTCTCCAGATGAGCAATATTTAATCTTTGCTTCGAACATGCCAGGTGGCAAAGGAGGAAGAGACTTGTGGTACATGACCTTCGATAAGAAATCAAAGAATTGGGCGAACCTGACAAATCTGGCTTCTCTAAATACAGCGGGTGACGAGTATTATCCTTACATGGCAGAAGACGGAACGTTATACTTCTCTTCAAACGGTTACCCTGGATTGGGTGGTTTAGATATTTTCAAGGCTAAGAAGACCGGTGAGATGACGTATGCGGATGTAACTGCAATGCCTGCTCCAATTAACTCGGCTTCCGATGACTTCGCGTTTATTATTGATAAGAAACCAGTTTTGGATAACGTATTAATGGAAGGTGTATTCGCTTGTTACTTCTCCTCGAACCGTCCAGGTGGAAAAGGTAAAGACGATATCTGGCGTGCATACGAGCGTCCTTTGGAATTCACAATGACAGGTACTGCTTACAACAAGAAAACGGGAAGCACACTTTCAGGTTGCAAAGTGACCATAGTTGGATCTGATGGATCTACATACAACGTAGTTACCGATGCTAACGGAAGCTTCTTTTTGGATAAGACAAAGGTGAAAGTTGAAACCAAATACACGGTTGATATTCAAAAGGAAAATTTTATAGGTACTGCTGACAAATTCTCTACTAAAGGAGCGAAAGAGTCAACCAACTACCAACAAGATTATTTCTTAATTCCTATTGAGATTGGAAAGGAGTACCCAATGCCAACGGTGTTGTATCCGTTTAACAAGACAGAACTATTAATCACGGATGATGTAAACAGTGCTGACTCATTGAACTACTTGTTGAACATCTTAACAGAGAATCCAACATTTGTTGTGCAGTTAGAGTCTCATACAGATGCTCGTGGCGATGTACCAAGCAACGATAGACTTTCTCAAGGTCGTGCAGAAACGTGTGTAACATATCTTACCTCAAAAGGAATTGCTGCCGACAGATTGGTTGCAAAAGGAAAGGGTGAAAGTGAGCCTCGCACAATCAAAGAAGGTGATCGTTTGTCTCCAGAGACTTTCATTGAATTCCCAGTTGGAACCATTTTAGATGAGGCCTTTATTGGCGCTCTTACCGACAACGATTCTAGCGAGCGAGCGCATCAATTAAACCGTCGTACAACATTTAGAATCCTAAGAACGGACTACGTTCCAAAGAAATAGCATTAAAACAAACGAAAGGGCTGACACTCGTTGTCAGCCCTTTTTATTTTATATGAGTCAAGCCGAAAACAGATACAACAGTAGAGGAGTGAGCGCTTCCAAGGAAGACGTTCATGCTGCGATTAAAAACATTGACAAAGGTCTTTTTCCAAAAGCCTTTTGTAAAATTGTTCCGGACTACCTAACCGGAAGCGAAGAGCATTGCATTGTTATGCATGCCGATGGTGCGGGGACCAAGTCTTCATTAGCCTACATCTATTGGAAGGAAACAGGAGATCTTTCTGTTTGGAAAGGTATTGCTCAAGACGCAATTGTCATGAACATAGACGATCTTTTGTGCGTGGGTGCAATTGATAATATTTTGTTGAGCAGCACCATAGGAAGAAATAAGAATCTTATTCCCGGTGAAGTTATTTCAGCCATAATTTCTGGTACGGAAGAGCTTTGTCAAGAGTTGGAGAAACACGGTGTGAAGATCCACACGACCGGAGGAGAAACCGCAGATGTAGGCGATTTGGTTCGAACCATCATTGTTGATTCAACTGTTGTTTGCCGCATGCGCAGAGATGAAGTCATTGACAATGCGAACATTGCTCCAGGACAGGTCATTGTTGGATTGGCTTCATACGGACAAACAACATACGAATCTGAATACAATGGAGGAATGGGAAGTAACGGTCTTACTTCTGCACGTCACGATGTGTTCTACAACGGAATTACTGCTAAGTATCCAGAATCATTCGACAGCGCTATTCCAAAAGAATTGGTTTATTCAGGATCATATACACTGACAGATTATGTGCACGATGCTGAATTGAATGCAGGAAAGTTAGTTCTTTCACCAACTAGAACCTATGCTCCAATAGTTAAACGAATTTTGTCGAACAGAAGAGATAAGATTAAAGGAATGGTTCATTGCAGTGGGGGCGGACAAACCAAAGTCCTTCACTTCACCAACAACGTGCACATTGTGAAAGACAACTTATTCGCGATACCGCCACTGTTCAAAATGATTCAAGAAGAATCGAAAACACCTTGGCAGGAAATGTACAAAGTCTTCAACATGGGACATCGTATGGAGTTCTATACCGATGAAGAAACGGCATTGGAGATTATCAATTACGCTGATCAGTTTGGATGTGCCGCACAGATCATTGGGCGTGTTGAAGCAGGGGAAGGAAACACATTGGAAATTCGTTCCGAGCACGGAACATTTCAATACTAAATCGAAAGCATGGAGTTAATAGATCGTTTGTCGGCTATTTCAGACAGATACAGTGAAGTGGGAAAGAGCATCACCGACCCTACGGTTATTGCTGATATGAAAAAGTATCCGACGCTCATGCGCGAATATCGTGAGTTGGAAAAAATAAATATCGTTTACCTCGAATACAAAAAGGCGCTCGAAGATTTGAAAGGCGCGAAGGAAATTCTATACAGCAATGAAAACGCCGACTTGAAAGAAATGGCGCAAGAAGAGTACAATGAGTTGTCTCCGAAAATTGTTCAAATGGAAGAGGCCATTAAGTTTATTCTTATTCCAAAAGATCCGGAAGATACCAAAAACGTCATCGTGGAAATCCGCGCGGGGACTGGCGGAGACGAGGCTTCTATTTTTGCAGGAGACCTCTACAAAATGTACACGAGATACATTCAAGATCAAGGTTGGAAAATTGAAGTGCTGAATTTGAGTGATGGAACCATGGGCGGATTCAAAGAGGTTTCCTTCAAGGTGGAAGGAGATGAAGTATACGGCACCATGAAATTTGAAAGCGGTGTGCATCGGGTTCAGCGAGTTCCTGCAACAGAAACGCAAGGACGTGTTCATACATCTGCTGCAACAGTCGCTGTTATGCCTGAGGCAGAAGAATTTGACGTCGTCATAAACATGTCTGATATTCGCAGAGATACTTATCGCGCAAGTGGTGCGGGTGGACAGCACGTAAACAAAACGGAATCGGCAGTGCGTTTAACACACCTTCCAACTGGGGTTGTTGTTGCTTGTCAGGAAGGAAGAAGTCAGCATGAAAACTTGGATAAGGCCATGACCATGCTTCGTTCACGAATATTTGAAGCTGAAGTGAATCGCAGACACGAAGAACGTTCGCGTATGCGGAAGTCGCTGGTGAGTACAGGAGACAGAAGTGCAAAGATTAGAACGTATAACTATCCGCAAGGACGTGTGACAGATCATAGAATTAATTTGACATTATACAATTTAGATGCTGCCATGAACGGCGAAATAGCCGAAGTCATTGAAGCATTGAAATTAGCCGAGAACACAGAGAAACTCAAAGAAGGAAATTCATAAGATGAACAAGTCGAAATTGGTAGAATTAATTCGTTCAAGAAAAAGTTTCTTGTGCGTTGGTTTGGATACAGACCCATCGAAGCTTCCTGCGGGCGTTAGCGCGATTGAATTCAACAAAGCAATTATTGACGCAACAAGGGAGTTTGCGGTTGCTTACAAGCCTAATTTGGCTTTTTATGAAGCCATGGGAAGACAGGGCTGGGATATACTTGAGGAAACCGTTGCGTATATCGGAAACGAACACTTCACGATAGCAGATGCTAAACGCGGAGATATCGGAAATACTTCAAGTTATTACGCGAAGGCATTTTTTGAAACCTACGGATTCGACAGTATTACTGTTGCTCCGTATATGGGCAAGGACAGTGTTTCGCCGTTCTTACAATTTCAAGACAAGTGGGCAATCGTTTTGGCCCTCACTTCAAACGAAGGATCAAAAGATTTTCAAACACAGAAAATAGGAGAGGAGTACCTTTTTGAAAAGGTACTTCGCGATGTGGCTTCTTGGGGAACCGATGAGAACACGATGTTCGTCGTTGGTGCTACCAAAGCGGAAAGCCTTGCGCAAATTCGTCAAATTATTCCTAATCACTTCTTACTTGTTCCAGGCGTGGGCGCGCAAGGTGGATGCCTTCAAGATGTTGTAAAATACGGAATGAATAGCGAAGTCGGATTGTTAGTGAACGCCAGTCGTTCAATCTTGTACGCTTCATCTGGTTCAGATTATGCTCAAGCGGCTGCGGCGGAAGCCAAGAAAATGCAAGAGGAGATGGCGGTTTACTTGTAATCCTTCACCATACAATACGTCTTAAAACCACTAACCACGCGTTCTTCATGAACACGAAATCCAATGCGTTCGTAGACGCGTTTGTTTTTCTCAATGGTCGTTTCGACCAAAATGGGTAATTGCTTTTCTTGTTGAAATTGAAACAAGGCGTTTCGTAATTCGAAAATTGCTCCGTGTCCGCGTGCAGATTTCCGAACAGCCAAGTAACTGCAATGAATGAAGTTCTCCCATTGCGAATGAAAACGTTGAACTTTTCTCTTTCGGCGCCAGACGCGCAGTATTCGAATTGGACCTATTCCAAAAACAATGAGTCCAAGTTCAATGATAAAGGAAGCCGAGCGCTTCTCTTTCGCTTCGAAGAAGCAAATGATTCCTTCGTTGTTCGAATCGATAAATACACCTTTGTTGCGGCTTGCTTCCGAATATAAAAAATGAGCAACGAGCCAAACCTTGAAACGAAAAAAGCCCTTGCTTCCAATCGAAAAGATAACTGATCGATTGTCTACAAGGGTCTCCTTTAATAAGTCTAACGCCTTCACACGTTTAGTTGTTAGGCATTCCAAGGATAGGTATAGTGCGCAGGAGTGACAAACGTTTCTTTAATGGTGCGCGGAGAAACCCAACGCAACAAGTTCAAGTAAGATCCAGCTTTGTCGTTCGTTCCACTTCCACGTGCTCCGCCAAACGGCTGCTGTCCTACAACTGCGCCCGTTGGCTTATCGTTAATGTAGAAGTTACCTGCTGCATTTTCCAATACGCGCATTGCTTGATCAATGGCATATCGATCTTTAGAAATAACCGCTCCTGTTAAAGCATAGTCGCTGGTTTCATTCACCAAATGCAAGGTGTCTGCCCACAACTCATCTTCGTAAACATATAGCGTTACAACAGGACCGAAGATTTCTTCTTCCATGGTGCGGAACTTCGGATTGGTTGTTACTACAACCGTTGGGTCAATGAAGTATCCAACTGAATCGTCGTAAGTTCCACCCGCGATAATTTCAGCGTCGCTTTGTGTCTTGATGTATTCGATGTATCCTGCTATTTTATCGAAAGACCTGCGGTCAATAACAGCATTCACGAAATTGGTGAAGTCTTCCGGACTTCCAACTTTAATAACTTTTAAATCACTTACAATTTTCGCTTTCACTGCAGGCCACAACGATCGAGGAATGTAGCTTCGGCTTGCTGCAGAACATTTCTGACCTTGATATTCGAATGCTCCACGAACAATGGCAGTTGCCACTTCTTCTGCATTTGCAGATGGGTGTACCACAATGAAATCTTTTCCTCCAGTTTCTCCAACAATACGCGGATATGTTCTGTATTTATCCAAGTTGCTTCCAATCTCTTTCCACAGGTGTTTAAACACAGCGGTAGATCCAGTGAAGTGAAGTCCTGCGAAATCTCTATGCGAGAAAACCACGTCTCCAGCAACTGGACCGTCAACGGTAATCATGTTTATTACGCCGTCTGGCAATCCAGCATCGCGGAACAATTCCATAATCACATGCGCGCTGTACACCTGCGTGTCTGCCGGTTTCCACACACAGACATTTCCCATCATTGCTGCACTTGCGGGCAAGTTGCCGGCAATAGCTGTGAAGTTGAACGGGGTAATGGCGAAAACGAATCCTTCTAACGGACGATACTCCAAACGGTTCCACATACCCGGTTGAGAACCTGGTTGCTCGTTGTAAATCTGTTGCATATACAACACATTGAAGCGAAGGAAATCGATGAACTCACACGCCGCATCAATTTCAGCTTGATGCGCATTTTTTCCTTGTCCCAACATAGTTGCTGCGTTCATGCGGTCTCTGTATGGACCTGCCAACAAATCTGCAGCGCGTAAGAAAATAGCAGCGCGATGTTCCCATGGCAATTGAGACCAACGATCGCGTGCTGCTAAAGCGGTGTCAATGGCTTGAATCACGTGGTCTTTTGTTCCACGATTCAAATAGCCCAATACTTTCGCATGTTCTTGCGGAGAAGTAAGCGCAAGCTTTTCTTCTGTGCGAATCAATTCTGAACCTATGTACATTGGAACGTCAATCGGTTCCTGATTATACATTTTTTTATAAGTGGCTGAAAGCGATGTACGCTCTGCACTTCCCGGTGCATATCCTTTTACAGGTTCATTAACGGGAAGTGGTACTTGATAAACTCCTTTCGACATATCTTATTTTTTTGGTGCAAGGAAACCGTAGTTCTTGCTGTAGTTTAACATTTGTTCCGCGAATGTCTTGGTGTAACTCACGGTTACATCAATCATTTTTCCGTTTGAATCTAAAACAGGAGTTAGAAAAGGGTTTACAAATCCGTTGTACGGTGGAATGTTTAATTTCTCTGATCTAGCGAGCACTTCAGCGTGCAAGGTTGGATCTACTTTCTTTCCGTATCCGTCAGCTAATGCTTTCGCTGCGTTGTAATCGCCTTGCGAAGTAATTCGTTGAACTTCGGTAAGCAGCATTCCAACAAGAGTTCGCATTTTGTCATAGTTGTTAATGTTGAAGTATGTTTTCCCATCACGGACTTCTCGTGAGATAACATTCGCAGATGCTCCTTTTTCAATGATCCAATTGCTTATCCAAGCGCGATTACGCATGTGTGCCTCAGCAATGTCTTCACCCATTTTCAATCTTCTCATCTGAACCATCATCGCATTGCGAATGTATCCGTCGTATTCTGCCATCCCCACTTCTAAACTTTCCATCAATCCCATTTCAACCAACTTCGGATCCATCACGTAATACAACGCCACCAGGTCAGCTCTTCCTTCTTCAATAGTAGAAGCAAATTCTTTCAATGTTTGTGAACTAGCAGAAACATTCGGCTCTAACTGTCCACTTGCGTGTCCAATAACCTCGTGCATCGCAGTGTGCATCTTTCCT